>DASTEM010000053.1:0-3026 GCA_035709545.1 Gaiellaceae bacterium
AAGAGCGGTACGACGTAGAACATGTTTCGCTCCTCGATTCGGAGCGAGAACTCCGAAGCGAAGCCCGCGACGACGACGACGATGCAGACGGTGAGAGACACCGTCGCAGCCAGGAACGCCAGGAGTCGCGGATCGAGTGACCGACCGCGCGCGACGAGGACGATCGTCGCCGCGAGCGGGACGACGAGCACGTAGAGAGACATCTCTGCGACGTGCCACCACAGGTACCGAATCCCGTCCGAAACGTCGTACGAGCGGTCTCCGATGGCCGAGTACGCCCCGAGCAGGTTGCCTGAGACGAGCTGTAACAGGAGCACGCCGGCCGCGCCTCCGAGCGCAATGCCGTACAGCCAGCGAAACCGTGACATCGTCGCCGTCAGCCCGCGCCTGTCGAAGAGCGCAAGCACAAGCGGGGCGAGAAGCGCCGCCGCGACGATCGCGACAGCCTGAACGCGGGTCGCAAAGGCGAGCGCCAAGAGCGCGTAGAGGAGCGCGACGAGGAACGCGCTCGGACGCTCGAGCACGACGACGAGGACAAGGGTCACGACGAGGAAGAGCGGGTAGAACGCGTTCTCCGTCATCACGGTTCCCGTGTACGCGAGCGACGGAATGGCGATCGTCATGACCGCCGCGAGTAGCGCAAGGCCGTCTCGCACTACCCGGCGCGCCAAGAAGAAGGCAGGTACTGCGGCCAGCGACATGAGCAGGGAGTTGACGACCTTCACGCCCGCATATGCCTCGGGCAGGCTGTCGAAGACCGCGTAGACCGGACTGATGAGCAGCGGGTAGACGATGCTGTAACCCGGGTCCGGCTCGTCCCTAAGGAGCGGCTCGCCCGTATCGGCGATACCGCGCGCCACCTCGGACCAGATGATCTCGTCGACCATGATGAACGGGGCGACGAGATCCCTCCCGAGAATCGCGCGAAAGACAGTCGACCCGACGACGATACCGCCGAGCCACGCCCAGGTCGGGATCCTGCGTAGCGCGTTACCCAAGCTCGACCTCGGCGAGGCGGCGGGCGATCTCTCTCGCCTCGGCCGTATTCGCCGAGATGCCCACGCCGGCCGCAGCCCCGCTGACGTCGCGGAGCACCGCGTCGTCCACCGAATCGCCTCCCGCAGCACGTTCGAGCGCCGCGGAATAGAGCTCGGCGACTCGCCCGACGTCGTGATCCCGCCTCGCGAGCTCACGCGCAGCGGTTCCCATCGTCTCGCGAACGTCACGTCGAGTGGCGAGGAGCTCGAGAGCCGCCGTCAAAGTGTCTGCCTCGAGCTCGTCCGGAGCGATCTTCAGGGCCACGTCGCCGGGCAGCTCTGCGAACCAGCCGACGTCGCTCACGACGATTGGCTTGCCGAGCGAGAGCCCGCGGATGACACTGCCGGACGTCTCGCCCATCGTCGGGTGACGGAGGTTCACAAGGATGTCGCTGCCGGCCATCAGGCGCCACAGCCGCAGCTCGTCGACCCACCCCTCGCGGACGAGTCCGGCGCCTGAGAGACCAAGCCGCTGAAGTCGCCTCTCGAGGTCGAACCCCGGCGACGTGGGCCCGACCAGAAGGAGAGTGACCTCGGGGTGCTCGCGCCGCACTGCGGCGGTCGCACGCAGGAGCGCCGGGATTCGCTTACTCGCGTTCACGACTCCAAAGCAGCCGATGACGACGCCGTCGCTGACTCGGTCCGGCTCGACACCCGGAGGCGGCCACGCCGGGTGCGGCACGACGGTGATCTGGCCTTCGAAGCCAGCCGCTCGTGCTCGGTCGCGGACGTAGCGCGAGTGAACGACGAGCGCCGTCGCGTGCTCGAGCACGAACGTCGCCAGTGGAAAGTCCGCCGCCCGCGACTCCCACAACGACGGGATTCGCTTCTCGATCACACCGTGACCGAGGAGACGGCCGACGACGCCGTGCTCTCGCTCCAAGATGTCGAGGTAGCCGTCGCGGTCGCGCCGCGCGAGCGTCATCCCCGCGACGAGGTGGTGAAGGACGAAGTCGTGCAGGACGACGACACCGGGCTCGCGGCGCAGGGCATCGACGATCCACGCGTGGGCGCCGGGGTTGTTCCCGACGTGATAGAGGGCGACGTCCATGCCGCGCGGTCGCTTCTTCGCGCCGCGGCGAACCACGTGGACGTCCAGGCGCTCGCGGAGCTCCGGGAGGAGGAGCGCGCTGTAATCCGCAATCCCGGTTTGCTCCGGCGGCATAGGGGAGAAGTACGCCACCCTCATGCGAGGAGCCTCCCGATCGCGCGATCCCACGTGATCTCTCGCGCGACGGCGTTCCCTGCGCGACCGAACGATGCCGCTTCGTCGCGGTGCTCGCGCAGCCAGCCGAGGGCCTGCGCGATCTCTCCGGCGTCGGGCGTGACGACGAGCCCTGTCGCGTGATCCGAGACGATCTCGAGCGGGCCGCCGGCGTCCGTCGTCGTGAGGACGGGCTTCTCCGCCAGGAAGGCCTCGAGCGGAACCATCCCGTAGTCCTCGTCGATCGGGGCGTAGTACACAGCGAGGCAACGTGCGTAGAGATCGGCGAGCTCGGTCTCGGAAACGCGGCCCGCGAAGCGCGCGCGTCCGTCGAGACCGCGCTCGCGCGCCAGGCCCTCGAGTCGTTCGCGGTCAGGCCCGTCGCCGGCAATCACGATCTCGAGGCCCGAGTCGCGCGCCGCGGCCTCGATCAGGAGATCGATGCGCTTCGCGCGATCGAGGCGGTTCACCGAGAGGACGAAGTCCTCGTAGGCTTGACAGCGGTAGTCGAGCTGCTGAGGGGGATGAGGCAGTACCTCGGCGGTGAGGCCGGTCGAGGACTCGAGCCGGCTCGCGACGTTCTGTGAGATCGCGAAGAGGTGTGACGCCTCGCCAAGCGCCATGCGATCGAGCTCCTGCACCTTCCTCCGCAGCGCCCGGTCCTCGGGCGAGTCGCTGAACTGCCCAAGCTCGGTCCCGTCGAGCTCATATGCCTGGCGGAACTGGTGGACGAGCCAGACCCGCTTGTCCCCATGTCGCACGAGGTACGACGGAAACTTCGTCGC
>DASTEM010000054.1:0-11768 GCA_035709545.1 Gaiellaceae bacterium
GCGACGATGCGCGCCGCGTCGTCGAGCGCACCGATCGCCGCCTTCGCGCCGGTGGCCTCCACGAAACGGCAGGCGGCAGCGACCTTGGGTCCCATCGATCCGTTCGCGAACTGGATCTGTCGGAGCTCCGCCGGTGTCGTCCGGCCGATCGGGCGCTCGTCCGGTGTGCCCCAGTCGCGCATGACGGCACCGACATCCGTCAGCATGAGCAGGAAGTCGGCTTCGAGGCTGCGCGCGAGGAGTTCGCCGGCGAGGTCCTTGTCGATCACGGCCTCGACGCCGTGGAGGGTCCCCGCGTCGCTCATCGTCACCGGAATGCCGCCGCCTCCGGTGCAGACGACGATTGCCCCCGCGTCGACCAGCATCCGGATCGCCGCGAGCTCGACGATCCGGCGAGGCTCGGGTGACGCGACCACCCTGCGGAAGTGGTCGCCGTCCTCCGCGATCGCCCACCCGCGCTCGAGCTCGAGCCGTCGCGCCTGCTCTTCCGTGTAGACGGGGCCGATCGGCTTCGAGGGCGCCTCGAAGGCGGGGTCGTCGGCATCCACGACGACCTGGGTCAGCACGGTCACGGCCGTCCGGCCGGGCAGGCGGTTCGAGAGCTCCTGCTCGAGCACGTAGCCGATCATTCCCTCGCTCTCGGCCCCGAGGACGTCCAGCGGATACGGAGGCACGTCTGTGTACGCCAGCGCCTGGAGAGCGAGCAGGCCTACCTGTGGGCCGTTGCCATGCGTGAGCACGACATCGTTGGATTCGACCAGCTCCGCGACCGCGGTCATCGCCTCCGCCGCGTGCACGCGCTGGATGTCCGCGGTCAGTGGCTCGCCGCGCCGGAGAAGTGCGTTTCCCCCGAGCGCGACGACGAGCCGTCGACGTGCCTTCCCGTTTTCCGGTGTGCCATGCGTCATCGCCCGTAGCCGCCCATCGTGAGCGCCATGAGCGCCTTGCCCGTGTGCATCCGATTCTCGGCCTCGTCGTAGACGACCGACTGTGGCCCGTCGATGACCTCGTCCGTCACCTCGTTGCCGCGATCCGCAGGCAGGCAGTGCATGTAGAGGGCGTCGGAGTTCGCCAGCGACATCCGGCGGGCGTCGCAGATCCAGTCTTTGAACGCACCGGACTCCACGAGCGCAGCCTTCTCGTCGCGGAACGCCTCGATCCGTCCCCACGACTTGGGATACACGACGTCCGCACCACGGAACGCCTCGTCCATGTCGTGTACGCAGGTGATCGTGGAGCCTGCCTCCGCGGCGACCGCCTCGGCGCGTTCCATGACCTCGGGCATGAGCTCGAAGCCGTGCGGGTGTGCGATCACGAGGTCGATCCCGAACCGCGGCAGCAGTGTTGCGAGCCCCTGGGGAACCGAGAGCGGCTTGGCGTACGACGGCGCGTACGCCCAGGACACCGCGACGCGCATTCCCTTGAGGTTGTCGCCACGCTGCTCGCGCAGCGTCATCAGGTCTGCGAGCGTCTGCGTCGGGTGGTCGACGTCGCACTGCAGGTTGATGAGCGGGATGTCGGCCCAGCGAGCGATCTCGCGCATCCAGACGTTGCCCTCGTAGGGGGCGAGATCGTGGCGGATGGCGAGGCCGTGGCCATAGCGCGAGAGGATCACGCCCATGTCCTTGGGGCTCTCGCCGTGCGCGATCTGGGTCTTCTCGGCGTCGAGGTAGATCGCATGACCGCCGAGCTGCGTCATCCCCGATTCGAACGCGTTGCGCGTCCGAGTGGACTTGTCGAGGAACAGCATGAACAGCGTCTTGTCCGGCAGCAGCCGATGCGGCTCGCCGTTCTTGAATGCGGTCTTGAGCTCGCTGGACACCGCCAGCGCCTCCTCGATCTCCTCGACCGTCCAGTCGAGGGTCTCGATGAAGTCACGTCCGACGAGCGCCTTGCGGTCCATCGCTACCTGATGCATCTCTACCTCGCTTTCATCAGCTCTTGCTGGCCGAGCCCCATGCCGAGGTACTCGGGTATGGGCTGTTGGCCCGGGACGTCTGGGATCGGCGCCCTCCCCGACGTCGCCGCAGGAGCGCGGAGACCGAGAAGGTCGTCGGGGGCGACGGGAACCCTGTTCAACAACCGTCCGGTCGCGGACCGAAGCGCGGCCACGATGGCCGGCGTTGCCGCGACCGTCGCGAGCTCTCCGATCCCTTTCACTCCGTACGGGGCATCCGGCTCGGGAACCTCGACGAACTCGGAGATCACCGGCGGGACGTCGAGCGCGGTTGGGATCAGGTAGTCGGTGAAGGACCCGTTGCCGACGTGCCCGTCCTCGAGCTGGAGCTCCTCCATCAGCGCCAGCCCGAGCCCGATCGCGGCTCCACCTTCGACCTGCCCCTCTGCGCCCTGCGGGTTGACTACCCGCCCGGCGTCCTGAACGGCGGCGATCTGGACGACGCGAGCGAGACCGAGATCCTCGTCGACGTCGACGACTGCACGCTCGGCGATGAAGGCGAAGGTGACGTGGATGTCGCCCTGGCCGTCCTCGTCGAATCCCGTAGTCGGGTGATGGTGGTACGTGACCGTGCGCGTGATCCTTTCGGCCATGCCGCTCCTCTCGAGCTCGGCTCGGATCTCGCGGCACGCCGCTTGGACGGCGGCGCCGGCCATGGTCGTCTGGCGCGACGCCGACGTCGACCCGGCCGAGCCGATCGTCGAGGTGTCCGCAGGGAGGACCGCGACTCGGTCGACGCCGAGCTCGGTGCGTGCAATCTGGGCGAGCACCGTGTACAGCCCCTGGCCGTAGTCGACTGCCGCGGTGCGCACCTCGACCTCGCGCCCTTCGGCGCCCATGCTGAGCGTCACTGTCGCCTCCGCGGAGTCGTCGAACCCCTCGCTGTAGGCGACGTTCTTGAAGCCGACGGCGAATCCGACACCGCGCTTCACGTGATTGCCGGGCGCGTCTTCGGGCAGCGGTATCGCAATGCACCGCTCGATTACCTCACGCACGGGCGCGCTGCCGGTCAGCACCTGGCCCGTGGGCAGCACGGACCCCGTCCGGACGGCGTTCTCGAGGCGCAGCTTGATCGGGTCGATCCCGAGCCTCTCGGCGAGCGCATCCATTGCAGACTCGTAGGCAAAGCACACCTGCGGCGCTCCGAAGCCGCGCATGGCGCCGCACGGGGGGTTGTTGGTATAGACGACGGTCGCCTCGATCCGCACGTTCGGCACCTCGTACGGCCCCGCGGCGAACGTCGCCGCGTTGGCGAGCACGGCCGGGGAAGCTGATGCGTAGGCCCCGCCGTCGAGGAGCAATCGGACGTCAGCAGCAACGAGCCGTCCTTCCTTCGTGGCGCCGTATCTGATCCATGTTCGCGACGGATGCCGGTGCACGTGACCGTGGAACGACTCCTCGCGCCCGTATGACATCTTCACGGGCCGGCCCGTGCGGAGGGCGAGCAAGGAAGCGTGGATCTGAACATGGATGTCCTCGCGCGACCCGAACGCCCCGCCCACGCCGGCGAGCGAGACCCGCACCTTCTCCTCGGGGAGGTCGAGGCAGGGCGCGATCTGCTGGAGGTCGACATGGAGCCACTGCGTGGTCACCCGCAAGTCGATGCCCCCGTCATCGGTCGGGACGGCGAGGCCGCCCTCTGGTCCGAGCGCAGCCTGATCCTGCATCGGCGTCTCGTAGTAGCCCTCCACCCAGACGTCGGCCTCGGCCGTGTCGGGCTCCCCGTGAAGGATGTGGACGTGCCGGAGCACGTTGCCGAAGTCGTGCACCTGCGGCCCTTTGGGACGAAGCGCGTCCTCCATGTTCGCGACGGCGGGCAGCGGCTCGTAGTCGACCTCTACCAGCTCCGCAGCAGTACGGGCCTGCTCGAGGGTCTCGGCCGCGACGACGGCTACCGGCTCGCCCTCGTACCGCACGACGTCCGAGGCGAGCACGGGCTGGTCGGAGAACTCGAGACCGTACGTCGCCTTTCCTGGGACGTCGGCGGCAGTCAGTACCGCATGCACGCCAGGAGCTGCCTTCGCGCGCGACACGTCGACCGAGCGGATGCGCGCTGACGGATACGGGCTTCGCAGCGTTGCACCCTGGAGCATCCCCTCGATCCTTAGGTCGCTCCCGTACGCGAAAGCGCCCGTGACCTTCGGGGCGCCGTCGACCCGCCGTGCGCTCTCGCCGATCCCGCCGTGCAGGGCAGCGGTCAGGGCGTCTGCGCGGCCGGCTGCGAGACCCACCGCATCGACGATCTTCTGGTACCCGGTGCAGCGGCAGAAGTTCCCGGCGAGTGCCTCGCGGATCTCGTCCTCCGTCGGCGACGGGTTGCGCTCGAGCAGATCCGCGGCGGCGACGAGCAAGCCTGGAGTGCAGAACCCGCACTGGACGGCGCCCGCGGCGAGAAATGCGTCCTGCAGTGAGTTCAGCTCGTCGCCATCGGCAAGCGCCTCGATCGTGCGAACGTTCCGTCTGTTCGCCTGAATTGCCGGGACGAGGCAGGAACAGACGAGCTCGCCGTCCAGCCAGACCGAGCACGATCCGCACTCGCCCTCCTCGCACGCGTTCTTCGTGCCGGTCAGACCGAGCTCGTCCCGCAGCACGGTGAGCAGGCTCGCCGCTGGCGCGACGTCGACCGAGTGCTCGACGCCGTCGACGGCGACGTGGATCAGCATCCTTCCTCCTCTGCTCGTGCAAGACAGCGGCGGGCGAGCACGTCCACGACATGACGGCGGTAGGCGGCCGTGCCCCGCCGGTCGTCGATCGGCCGGGTTTCGGCAGCGGCAAGCCGCCCGAACTCGGCGAGGGTTGCCGGGTCGCTCCAGTCGAGACCCTCGGCGAACTCCTCGGCGCGACGAGCACGCAACACTGTTGGGCCGACCGACCCGAGCGCGAGTCGGACGCCATGACCATCTTCGTCGACCTGCAGGCAGGCGCTGGCGATCGCGATGATCATCGCGCTGCGTCGTCCCACCTTCGTGAACGAGCCGGCGCCGACGACGGGTCGCCACTCGACACCGACGATGAGCTCGTCGGGCGCGAGGCTCGTGCGCTTCGGCCCGACGAGGAACTCGCTCAGCGGAATCCGGCGCAGCCACGTCTTCGAGGAGGCCACGACGACGTCTGCGTCATACGCGGCGAGCACCGGGATGCTGTCCCCGGCGGGCGATGCCGTGGCGAGATTGCCGCCGATCGTTGCTCGATTCCGAATCTGCGGCGACGCGATCGAGCGCGCGGCCTCGACGAGCGGTCGGAACTCGATCAGCTCGCGCTGGATGCGGGCGAAGGTCATCCCCGCCCCCACGAAGACGGTGCCGTTCTCTCTCTGCCACCCCTTCAGCTCGCCGACGTGGGAGAGGTCGAGGAGAGCGCTCGGCCGGACTCGCCGAGCGTTCATGTCGACCATCAGGTCCGTTCCGCCGGCGACAGGTGTCGCCTCGGGATGCGTGAACCTGACCTCGAGCGCTTCCTCGAGCGAGTTCGGGGTGAAGACATCCATCAGACGCTCACCGTGGCGAACGCCTCGATCATCGCCGGCACGTCGTCTCCGAGCGGGTAGAGCACGGGGCAGGTGCACCCGGCGGCGACGTACTCCTGCACCTTCGCGCGGCAATCCTCAGTCGTTCCCGACGCGGTGATCAGCTGGACGACGTCGTCCGGGACGAGCCCCATCGCCTTCTCGATCTGTGCCTGCGTGGCCGGCCAGGTCAGGATTCGGCCGATCTCCTCGAGCAGGGACGCGTCGACGCCGCTCGCCTTCCCGATGTGAGGCTGCTGCCCGAGGTACTGCGTCACGAGCTCGCGCGCTCGGTCGAGCGCGAGGGTGCGGTTTCTGTCGAGCGAGCACACGACGAGCTGTGGGCGATCGACGTCGTCGAGCGTCCGCCCGGCGCGCTCGGCACCGGCGGCCAGGTGCTCGAGGGCCTCGCGGTTGTAGCTCGGCCCGACGAGGTAGTTGAGGAGCACACCGTCGCCGATCTCGCCTGCGAGCTCCATCATCTTCATGCCCGTGGTCGCAGCGATGTAGATCGGGACGTGCTTCGGCGAGCGATCGCCGTGGACGATGTCGATCTCGATCTCGTCGACGTCCACGAACTCGCCGTGAAAGGTGACTCGCTCCATCGCGAGCAGTCGGCGGGTGACCTCGACCGTCTCGCGCATCGCCTGCACGGGTCGGCGACGTTGGATGCCGACCTTCGAGGCCAGCGGATCCCACCAGGCGCCGAGCCCGAGCAGGATCCGCCCGGGGGCAAGATCGTCCAGCGTCGAGAACGTCGCGGCGAGGAGCCCGACGTTGCGCGTCCAGTTGTTCACGACTCCCGACCCGATACCGATCCGCTCCGTCACCGCGGCGAATGCGGCCATTGGCACGGTTGCCTCGCGCACGAGCCGGCTCTCGGCTTGCCAGACGGCCTCGAAGCCGCACTCCTCTGCCAGCTGTGCGTACCGCATGCCGTCGCGGATCGGGTGCTTGTCCTGAAGGTAGAGCGCTACTCGATCGTCAGTGGAGACGGCCATCGCCGCCCTCCTTTCGGCTCGAACTCGTGTGGTCCGATCTCTTCGAGGCGCGCCCAGAGGCGCTCCGCCTGAAGACGCGCCCCGGCCGCCAGCTCCTGAGCGTCCGTGCGTGCCAGACGCCGGTCGAGCACGACCCATTCCCCGGCGACCATCACGTCGCGGACGTGGCGCGAGCCGAGGCCGAACACCCAGTGCCCCGGCAAGCTGCCTGTGGTGAGTGGAGCGGGAGTCGCATAGTCGAGCACGACGAGATCGGCGGGCGCACCTGCCTCGATCCTTCCGAAGTACTGCTCGTCGAATGCCGCGCCGACGAGTCGCGCTCCCTGGGACAGGCGCGCGAGCGGCCAGTCTGCGCCGGCCCCGGAGTGGTCCTCCCGCAGGCGGAAGAAGGCCGTTCGCGACTCCTCGAACATGTCGGACCCGATGCCGTCGGTTCCGAGCGCGATCCGTGGTCCTAAGTCATCGAGCCTGGCTCTCCCGACGGCGTTGTTCATGTTCGAGCGCGCGTTGTGGGCGAGGAAGGCGGTCGCGGAGCGGACGAGGTCGATCTCCTGGTCGTCGAGATGCACGCCGTGCGCCAGTAGCGTCCGGTGGTCGAGCGCACCTGTCTCCGCAAGGCGTGCGACGACTCCGATCCCGTGAAGAGCTACGGAGTCGCGCTCGTCGACTGCGTCCTCGGCCGCGTGGATGTGAAGACCGACCTCGAGGTCGGCTGCTGCAGCGGCACATGCAGCAAGCGTCTCGTCGGAGAGCGTGAAGGACGCGTGCGCGCCGATCAGCCCGCGCGTCAGCAGTGGCTGCTCGCGCTGCACGCGCTCGACGAAGCGTCGATTCTCCGCAAGCCCGGCCCGCGCCCGCTCGGGGCCGTCGCGGTCCGACGTCTCGTAGCAGAGGACGGAGCGAACACCCAGAGAGCGCAGCGCGTCTTCGATGACGTCGAGCGACCCGTCGATCGCGTTCGGCGAGGCGTGGTGGTCGACCAGCGTGGTCGTCCCGGAAAGCAGCGCCTCCATCCCGCCCACGAGAGCCGACGCGCGCACGCTCTCCTCGTCGAGCGCCCGATCGAGTCGCCACCAGATGCGCTGCAGGATCTGCAAAAAGCTCTCGGGGGGCGCGAGGTCGTATGGCATGCCGCGCGCGAGCGCCGAGTACAGGTGCGTGTGCGCGCAGACGTTGCCGGGTACGACGAGGCAGCCCGAGCAGTCGCGGCGCTCGGCTCCGCCTTCCGTGGCGATCCGCCCGTTCGTCACGTGCACGTCGCCTTCGGCGATGAGCACCGGATCGAGCGAGCTGACGACGGTTCCGCCCGTGAGGATCATGTCCGCCCTCCCGCCCGAACGAGGTGCGGCACGGCGGCGATCGCCGCTGGTGAGTCCTTCATGGGCAGTCGCGTTCGGCGAATGCCGTCGAACGCGAAGAGCGCTCCCGCGACCGCAGCGGCCGTGGGAACGAGCGCTGCCTCGCCGACTCCCTTGGCGCCGTACGGCCCCTCGGGTTGCGGCTCCTCGACGATGATGCACTCGACCTCGGGCATCCCGCTCGGCGGGATGATGTGAAGCGACTTCAGGGTCTCCGTCATGGGGACGCCGTTCTCGACGACGAACTCCTCGGAGAGCGCCTGCCCGAGCCCCATGTGGACGCCCCCCTCGATCTGGCCTTCGACCAGCGTCGGATTGATCGCCTTGCCGACGTCGTGGGCTGCGATGACCTTCGCAAGGCGCCCGTCGTCGTCGAGCGTTACGACCTGCGTTGCCCACGCGTAGGCGAGGTGCGTTACGGGCTCGTCGGCGTCGTTCGTAGTCGTCCAGTCGACGACGTACTCGCCGCGGAACTCCTGGCCGGCCAAGGCTTCGAGCGGACGTCCGTCGAGCGCCGTCTTCAACCGACGAGCCGCGTCGATGACTGCGTTGCCGCCCAGCACGGTGGAGCGAGACGCCGTGGTCTGGCCCGTGTCGAGGTCGCGTGTCGTATCGACGACCACCCGTACGCGGTCGGCCGAGAGCTGGAGCTCCTCGCAGGCTATCTGCCGCAGCGCGGTGTGGACGCCCTGGCCCATCTCCGTCCACGAGTGGAAGAGCGTGAGCGAGCCGTCGCGCTCGGGGCGGAGGACGGCGTGGCCGTACTCCGGTACGCCGTTGCCGATGCCGGTGTTCTTCACCCCGCAGGCGATGCCGGCGAAGCGAGCCGTTCGGTACGCATCGTGGACGGCCAAGAGCGTCTTCTTCAGGCCGACCCCGGCGCCGAGCATCTGACCCGTGCCGAACCGGTCGCCGACATCGAGGGCGTTGCGCCAGCGGATCTCCCAGCCGTCGATGCCGACCGCCCCGGCGAGCAGGTCGAGCACGCCCTCCATGGCGAAGTTGGACTGGTTGACGCCGAAACCGCGCATGGCGCCCGACGGCGGGTTGTTCGTGTAGACGGCCGTCGCCTCGACGTCGACGTTCGGCACCGCGTACGCGCTGCACGCATGCCCGGCTGCGCGCTCGAGCACCTTGTCGCCGACGCTGGCGTACGCCCCGGTGTCGCCGACGATGCGAGCGCGCACTGCCACGAGGCGGCCTTCTTCGTTGCAGCCCGCTGTGTAGTCGAGCCACATCGGATGACGCTTGGAGTGGAAGCGCAGGCTCTCCTTCCGACTCAGCGTTACGAGCACGGGTCGGCCCGTGAGCCGGGCCAGAAGCGACGCGTGACACTGGACGTTGAGATCTTCCTTCGCACCGAACGCCCCACCGGTCGAGACCTGCGTGACGTGCACGCGGTCGTCCTCGACGCCGAGGAAGGAGGCGATCTGCCGGCGATCCTCCCAGACGCCTTGCCCTTGTGAGTACACACGGAGCCCACCGTCCCCATCCGGCAAGGCGAAGGAGGACTCGGGCTCGAGGAAGGCGTGCTCGATCGCCTGCGTCCGGAAAGTCTCTGTCACCACATGGGCGGCCTCCGCGAGGGCGGCGTCGACATCGCCTCGCTGCACCCGGGAGACCGACAGCACGTTGCCGTCGGTGTGAAGGCGCGGCGCGCCGTCCGCGAGCGCCTCGAACGGATCGGTGACCGGGTCGAGGACTTCGTACTCCACGTCAACGAGCGCTGCTGCCTCGCGCGCGGCTCGACGCGTCTCGGCCGCGACGACGGCGAGCACGTCGCCGACATAGGACGTCGTCTCGCCCTCGGCGACGAGCTGCCGCCAGTCCCTCGTCAGCAGTCCCTGTACCCGCTCGCCCGGAACGTCAGACGCAGTGGCGATCGCCACGACCCCCGGATGGGCTCCGGCTCGCGTCGTGTCGATGCGGCGAACTCGAGCCCGCGGGTGGTCCGAGAAGCGGAGCGCTCCGTGGAGCATCCCGGGCGCCTCCATGTCTCCCACGTAGGGCAAGTCGCCGAGCGCGAGCTCCGCGCCTTGGTACCGGGGTGCACGCGATCCGACGCGCGCGTCGCCGTTTGCCTCGGGCCGCGGTCCGCCGCGACGTGCGGCCGCGACGAGCTCTACTGCGTCGAGGATCTTCGCATAGCCGGTGCAGCGGCATAGGTTGCCGAGAAGGGCGTGCGCGATCTCATCGCGCGAGGGAGCGGGCTTCTTCTCGAGCAGCACTTCTGCCTTCATCACGATTCCCGGAGAGCAGAAGCCACACTGGGACGCACCCGCCGAGACGAAGGACTGCGCCCAGAGGCGCCGCTCGTCGGCGGGGAGCCCCTCCTGAGTGACGACGTGCTTACCGGCGATTCGTGGCGCCTTCTGCGCACACGAGACGACCGCGCGCCCGTCGACGATGACCGTGCATGCGCCGCACGAGCCCTCCGGCGCGCACCCGTCCTTGACCGACCGCATGCCGAAGTCGTCGCGGAGGACCTCGAGCACGCTCCGCTCGTCGCCGAGATCGGCGGTGACCTGCTCGCCGTTGAGCGTGAACTCCATCGTCACTCCATCGAGCCGAGAACCAGTGCGAGGAGGGACATGCGCGTCACGACGCCGTTGAACGCCTCGATCCAGTACCTCGCGTGTCGCGTTGCATCGACGTCCACGGGCAGCTCGTCCATTCGGGGCAGGCTGTGCAGGACGATCGAGTCCGGCTTGGCCTGGTCACGGAGCAGCTCCCGCGTCACCCGGTACGCGTCGGGCGTCGTGCCGACCGCCTCACCCCGCTCGTCGCGGGACTTCGTGTAGTCGGGCTGCACGACCGGCTCCATGTAGATGACGTCGCAGTCGCCGATGACCTCCGCGACCGAGGGCGCTTCGGTGTAGCGGACATTGAGCTCGTCCAGCTCGCTTTTGAACTCCGGCAGCAGAGACATGTCCGGAGGCCCGACCACGTACGCCTCGATGTCGAACTGCGACATTGCGTAGAGGATCGAGTGCATCGTCCGCATTCGCATGTCGCCGACCAGGAGGAACGTGAGCCCGTCGAGCGTGCCGAGCTCCGTCTTCGTCGTGTAGAGGTCGGTCAGAACCTGGGTCGGGTGCTCGCCCCAGCCGTCCCCACAGTTGATGATCGGGACCGAGGCCCACTTGGCGGCTTCGGCGGGAGCTCCCTGCTCGAAGTGGCGCATCGCGATGACGTCGCCGTAGTACTCGAGCATGTGAACCGTGTCCTTGATCGACTCCTGGTAGAAGTCGCCGGCCCGCGTCATCTTCGCGTCCGAGAAGCCGAGAACGTGTCCTCCGAGGCGGTGCATCGCGGCCTCGGTGGCCAGCCGTGTGCGCGTGCTCGGCTGGTAGAAGGCCGTCAGCAGCGTCTTGTCCGCGAGCAGGTCGGCGTTTCGCCGGCTGCGCGCGATCGGAGCGAGCTCGTCGCAGACCTCGAACACGCGCTCGAACTCGGCGCGCTCAAAGCCCTTGAGCGACAGGATGTCTCGTCCGAGGAAACTCCTCATCGTCCTTCCTCCTTGGTGGGGGAGCAGTTCTCACGACTCCGGTGAAGAGCACGGCGACGCGCTCGTCGTCGGCGATGTGACCCATCGCTCGCAGCGCGAGCAGGCCGGCCAGTCCCGCTGAGCCCGTGTGGTCGACGTCGATGCCGGTCGTTTCGCGAGCGAGCGCGTTCGCACCCTCGAGAGTCTCCTCGTCGACGACGAGCGCACGGCCGCCGGTCGCGAGCATCCCCTCGACGACGGCCAACCAGTCGTACGTCTCGTCGTCGAGGATTCCGTGAGCGACGCTTCGGGGCTCGTTCTCCCAGGGCCACATGAAGGCCGAGCGATGGTGCGAGGCGAAGCGGAGCGCATGCGCCGCATCGCCTCTCTTCCCTACTGCGTCGAGCGCGCGCTTCAACGGCCAGGCACCCTCGGTCTGCACCGTGTCGATGCGGGGCAT
>DASTEM010000055.1:0-11469 GCA_035709545.1 Gaiellaceae bacterium
GGGCGCGCACGTTGCGGAGGGGGATGTGATCGCCGCGGCCGGGCCGTCCGGCGAGCCCGAGCACTCGCTGCCATACGTCCATCTGGGCGTGCGAGTCGGAAACGACGACACGTACGTGGATCCCCTGTCTTTGCTTCCGCCGCGGGGTGCCCACAACCCTCCGCTGGCACCCGCGGCGCCGCCCGCGCCAGCTCCTGAGCCCGCACCCGCTCCTACTCCGCCACCTGCGGCTGCCGCTCCCCCGGCTCCTCCGGCTCCGGCCTCCCCGGCTCCGGCCCCTCCGCCGGCCACTGCCGCGCCTGTCACGCCGACTCCTCCCGCTACGACATCGGAGCACGTGCCGAGCAACACGGCCGAGTCAGTCGTAGCGACGCCGCCTACTCCTGGCTCGCCGTCGCGTAGGGCAAGTTCAACCGAGACGCAGGCGGGCGCGCCGCCCCGTGCCCCCGCAGCTCAAGCGCCAGAGGTCTCGGCCATTGAACAGGAGCGCTCGAGATCCGGCGCGCGGCCCAATCGCATAACGAGCCCAGCGACTGGCTGGCTGCCAGTATCGGATGCAAGCCGAGCCGGTGCGGGCGGCATCAGTTCAGCGCCGTCGACACTGCCGGCGGGAAACACTCCCGCACGTGCACTCCAGGCTCGGTCGCGAGCGGCAGACGACCTGGCCAAACTCCACATGCCCGCAACGGTCAGCAAGTCGGGGCACGATGGTCGCCGAGCGACGCCTCCGATGTATCGAGGGCGGTCTTGGTTCTTCGGGAACGCCGGAGTCGCGGCAATCGGCGCGTTCGCAATCGTCTTCGCGCTCGGACTAGGGGCCATCGGAGCCGCCCGGGTGTCGCGAAAACCAGTCCCTATCATTGACGCCCATGACGTACTACGTGACGACACCGATCTACTACGTGAACTCGACGCCACACATCGGGCATGCGTACACGACGATCGCGGCCGACATCTTGGCCCGTCACTACCGGCAGCGCGGCGAAGACACCTTCTTCTTGACGGGGGTGGACGAGCATGCGTCGAGCGTTGCGCGCGTCGCGGCAGAGCAGGGACTCGAGCCCAAGGACTACGCCGATCGCATTCTCGGCGTCTGGCAGGAGGTGCCACGCAGGGTCAACGCGACAAATGACTTCTTCATCCGGACGTCCGACGACGGGCACAAGGCGTTCGTCCAAGACTTCTTACAGCGAATCTACGACGCAGGGGACGTCTACGAGGGCATATACGCAGGTTGGTACTGCATTCGTTGCGAGGCCTTCAAGACAGAGGCTGAGCTGGTGGATGGGGCTTGTGCGATCCATGAGACCACGCCGGAATGGATCGAGGAGCAGAACTGGTTCTTCCGTCTCTCCGCGTACCAGGATCGGCTTCTGGCGCTCTACGATGAGAGGCCGGACTTTGTCGTTCCGTCGTTTCGCTACAACGAAGCGAGGAGCTTCATCGCCGGCGGACTTCAGGACTTCTCGATCAGCCGGGCGGGCCAGCCGTGGGGCGTCCCGATCCCATGGAATCCGGATCAGGTCGCGTATGTCTGGGCCGACGCACTCGTCAACTACCTGAGTGCTCTGACTTATGCCCGGCGAGGTGAGGATCTACGTCCACGCTTCTGGCCTGCCGTACGACACCTTCTCGGCAAGGACATTCTCCGCTTCCACTGTGTCTATTGGCCCGCGTTGCTCTTGTCCGCGGGGTACGACGTACCGCATCAGCTTTTCGTACACGGATGGCTGCTCCTCGACGATCGCAAGATCTCGAAGTCGCTCGGCAACGTGATCGATCCGTTGGATCTAGTGGAGGTCTATGGCGCGGACGCGGTCCGGTTCTGGAGCATCCGGTCCGTATCTTTCGGGCAAGACGGCAGCGTCTCGATCGAGAGCCTCCATGAACGATATGAGCGCGAGCTTGCGAACGATCTCGGCAATCTCCTGTCACGTACTACGGCGATGATCGCTCGTTACTTGGACGGCGATCTTCCCGCCCGCCCTACGAGCGACTCGCCGGTCCGCGACCTGCTCGATGGGCTCTCGGCCGATGTCGCGAAGCGGTTCGACGACTATGACCTCACGGGAGCGCTCGAGCGGATCTGGGAGGTGGTCCGAGGCCTGAACCGCGTCGTCGAGGGCCAAGCTCCGTGGAAACTCGCAGAGGACGAGACGCGTCGCGACGATCTCGAGCAGACGTTGTACGACTTGGCGGACGGCCTTCGCGCCGTCGCGGTTGCGCTGGCTTCGTTCCTCCCCGAGACGTCGAGTCGGATCCAGGCGGCACTCGCAGGAGATCCAGCCGAAAGCTCTTGGGACGAGGTCGCGTACGGCCGTACAACGGCACGCTCGGGGATCGTCGCTGCATCGCCACTCTTTCCGAGGATCGACTCGCCAACGACCGCAGCGTGACCGACTCGCACGCGCACCTCGACGCGTGCGAGGAGCCTGCAGCAGTGCTCGTCGAGCGGGCGCACGCCGCCGGAGTGACAAGGATCGTCACCATCGGCACCGGAATCGCGTCCTGTAAAGCAGCGCTCGAGATCGCCGAGGCGCACGAGGGAGTGTTTGCCGCGCTCGGCGTCGACCCCCATCAGGCGGCGACTCCCGAAGCCGCGCGGCTCGGCGAGCTCCGTGAGCTGCTCGCTCACCCAAAGGCTGTCGCCGTAGGGGAGACCGGGCTCGACAGCGTGCGCCAGTACGCGAGCCTTCTCGAGCAGCGACGGCTCTTCGATCAGGAGCTCGAGCTCGCGGAGGAGCTTTCGCTCCCGATTGTCGTCCACAGTCGCGAGGCTGCCGCCGAAACCGCAGAGGCCCTTGCTCCTTTCCGCGGCACCGTGATCCTCCACTGCTTCTCGTCCCCGGACCTGCTTCCCGCAGCGCTCGAGCGTGGGTACTACGTCTCGTTCGCCGGAAACGCGACCTACCCGAAAGCGCCGGAGCTACGCGACGCGGCGAACGCCGTGCCCTCGGATCGCGTTCTGGTCGAGACCGACAGTCCCTACCTTGCGCCCCAGCCCGTTCGCGGGAAACGGAACGAGCCCGCGCACGTCATCCACACGATTGCCGCCCTCGCGGCGGCGCGGGGCGACGAGCCTCAGACCCTCGCGCAGCGCACGCACGAAAACGCCGCGACGGCCTTCGGCCTTCCGTGACCGTTATTCCCAAGAGGGCACTCGGTCAGCACTTCCTGGTCGACCAGAACATCCTCGGCGTCATCGGGCGCCTCGCAGAGCTGAAGCAAGACGATGTTGTCCTGGAGGTCGGCCCCGGGCTCGGGGTCCTCACCCGCTATCTCGCCGAGCGCACGCGAATCGTCCACGCCGTCGAGATCGACCACTCTCTCGCCGAGTCGCTCTCGCCCCTGCTGCGCGACCAAGAGAACGTGCGGCTCGTCTTCGGCGATGCCCTGCGCCTCGATTTCGCCGATCTCGATCCACCACCTGGGAAGCTCGTGGCCAATCTCCCGTACAACATCGCCACACCGCTCGTCGTCGAGACTCTCGAGCACGCTCGATCAATCGATCACTGGTGCGTGATGGTGCAGCGCGAGGTCGCGGACCGGTTCTTCGCTGCGCCGCGCACTAAGGCCTACGGCGCGGTCTCGGTCTTGGTTCAACTGGCCGCAGCGAAAGTCGGCTTCCATCCCGTGCCGCCGACGGTTTTCAGACCGCGTCCGCGGGTCGACTCCGCGCTCGTCGCTTTCACCCGTACCGCCCGCGCGAGTCTCTCCGAGGTGCGACCCGTCGTCGAGGCGGCGTTCGCACATCGCCGGAAGATGCTGGCGAACTCGATTGCGCTCGCCGGGCTTGCGTCGAGGACGCGCGTCGAAGAAGCGCTGACCGCGATCGGACGATCGCCGAAGTCCCGCGCGGAAGAGCTGACGCCGTTCGAGTTCGTCGACCTCGCGGCGGCGCTCCGGTGATTGGGACACGGGCGTACGCGAAGATCAACCTCGCGCTCGTCGTCGGCCCGCTGCGCGACGACGGCAGGCACGAGCTGGCGACCGTGCTCCAGCGGATCGACCTCGCCGACGACATCGAGCTCGAGCCTGCGAACGCGCTGACGGTCGAAGGGTTCGAGGACGACACGCTCGTGCGGGGCGCACTCGAAGCTTTCGCAGAGGCCGCCGGAATCCAACCGCAGTGGCGCGTACGCATCGCGAAGCGGATTCCCGTTGCCGCCGGGCTCGGCGGGGGAAGCGCCGACGCAGCGGCTGCGCTCGTCTCCGCCAACTCCGAGCTCGCGGAACCTCTGGATCCGCGGGAACTGCATGCGATCGCAGCGCGGCTTGGCGCGGACGTTCCGTTCTTCCTCGCCGAGGGCACGCAGCTCGCGACCGGTGAGGGTTCCGCGCTCGAACATCTCGAGCTTCCGACAGATTACGTCGTGCTCCTTTTGCTACCGGACGGGGCGGAGAAGGACTCGACACGCGCGGTGTACCGCGCCTTCGACGCGCGAAACGGCGCGGCCGGCTTCGACGACCGCCGTGCTGCACTGCGTGACGCGCTTGCCCGAGTCGAGCGGTCACGTGATCTTGCTCATCTGCCGAGAAACGACCTCGTCTCCTCGCCCCTCACCGAGCAGCTCGAGGAGCTCGGCGCCTTCCGGGCGGACGTATCGGGCGCCGGCCCGACCGTCTACGGACTGTTCGAGCGCGTGACCGACGCAGAGCGCGTCCGAACGAAACTCAGCCGAGCCGGGAAGACGTGGCTCGCGCGGCCGGTGTGACGGGGAGATCGCCGTCAGTGGCAAGATGACCGTTCTGCTCTGGGGCGTGGCCAAGTGGTAAGGCACCGGGTTTTGGTCCCGGGATCCCAGGTTCGAATCCTGGCGCCCCAGCTTCGATGCTTGCCCGACTTCCCGCGTGAGCGCACTACGCTGACGGCGCCATGACGAGCTCGCCTCTGACTGCCGGCCGCGTCGCTCCGGCGTACGAGCTCCTCGAGCAGATGATCGCCCGCGATCGTTGTGTCGTTCTCGACGGGGGCATCGCGACAGAGCTGCAGCGCCACCGCTCGGGGAGCGACGAGGGCGATCTCTGGGGGACGTGGGCGCTCTACCGCGCGCCTCGCTCGGTGCTCGAGGTTCACCGGAGCTACGTCGAGACGGGCTGTCATGTGATCTCGACGGACACCTGGTCGATCCTCTCGGCGCCCGAGATCGGCCCCGGCGGGGCTGCCCGGCTCGCCGAGGCCCAGCATTGGATGGACATCGCTCGCCTGGGGGTGAGGCTCGCACGCCAGGCGATCGACGAGGCGGATCGAGCTGGCGACTGCGCCGTGGCGTTCGCGATCTCCGAGGACGCCAAC
This sequence comes from Gaiellaceae bacterium, assembly GCA_035709545.1. Lineage (GTDB taxonomy): Bacteria > Actinomycetota > Thermoleophilia > Gaiellales > Gaiellaceae > GMQP-bins7. The sequence continues at coordinate 5,297 of DASTEM010000055.1, forward strand.
TCGCCTGCGCGACGAGAGACGCTCGAACTCCTGTTGCGAGCACTCGCCGACGACCCGCCCGACCTGATTCTGATGGAGACGATGACTCTCATCCGCGAGCCCGAGACCTTCGAGACGATCGAGCTTCTGCTCGGGACCGACTTACCGGTTTGGCTGTCGTTTCGTCGCTGCCGCCACGGGGTGTGCGGTGTCCAGGGGCAGCACTGGGGCCCGCCCGAAGGCGACCTGTTTGGACGGGCCGCCCGCCGTTTCGAGGAGATGGGCGTCGGAGCGCTCCTCATGAACTGTCTTCCCGTGGAGCACGTCCCCGGGATGATTTCCTGGCTCCGGGATTTCACGGCGCTGCCGCTCGGCGTCTATCCGAACCTGGGCGACTACGGAGGTCGGGATTGGCGCTTCGACGAGCGCGTCGGGCCGAGCGAGTACGCAGCGCTCGCGCGCGAGTGGCGCGACGAAGGAGCGCAGATCATCGGCGGCTGCTGTGGCGTGACGCCGGCTCACGTGCGCGCGCTCGTCACCGAGCTCGCCGAGACGAAGCCCGGGAACCGCCGCCCGCTCGTCGACGAGCAGCTGCTCGCCGAGCCTGACCGCGCCGCGGCCGAGGAGTGGCGCGACGACCGCGGCCGCGCTCTCTACCCGCTCCCGTTTCCGGACCTGACGGTAGAGGAAGGCGTGTTTGTGCCGACGACCGGGAGCTACCTCGTGTGGAAGTCGCTCTTCACAAGCGGAATGGGCGAAGGTCTCACCTGCATCGACGTCGGCTGCGGCTGCGGCATCCTCGCCGTCCAGCTCGCGCTCAACGGCGCAGACCGGGTGCACGCCATCGACATCGACCGGAACGCGGTCGCGAACACGCTCGCCAACGCATATCGAAACGGCGTTCCCGGAAGGGTCACCGGAGAAGCGGTCAACTTCTACCACTGGGAGCCCGGCGAGCGCTTCGACCTCGTCGTCGCAAGCCTGTATCAGATGCCGGTCGACCCATATGAAGAGCCGACCGGTCACCGCCCGCTCGACTACTGGGGCCGCAACCTCATCGACCACTTCATCCGGCTGCTGCCGAGCATGCTCGCCCCTGGCGGCAGGGCGTACCTCATGCAGCTGTCGATTATCGGCCAGGCTCAGACCGAGGCTCTTCTCGCCGAGCACGGGTTCGCCGCGCACGTCATCGACTACAGCTTCTTTCCCTTCGAGCCCCTGTTCGAGGAGAACCGCGCGCAGATCGAGCGGGTCGAGCAGCTCTCCGACGCGTACCACATCAAGGTGGCCGACGAGGACGTGATGGTGGCCTACCTGCTCGAGATCACGCGGGTCGAGCCGGAGGCTGGGTGATCATGGGGCCTCGAGAGTGAGCACGCGAGAGGGAAAGCTCGGAGCTGTCGTGATGGCCGCGGGTCTCGGAACGCGCATGCGGTCCGACGTTCCCAAGCATCTGCATTCGATTCTCGGCCGGCGCATGGTCGACTGGGTTGTCGCGTCCGCACGGGGCCTGGGGGCCGATCCGATCGTCGTCGTCACCTCGCCCGCGACCGCGGGCGAGTTCAGCGGGCTAGAGGTCGCGGTGCAGGAGGTGCCGCTCGGGACGGGTGACGCGGTCCGCAGTGCTCGCGGCGCACTCGAGGGGCGAGCCGAGAACGTGCTCGTGCTCTCGGGCGACACTCCGCTGCTCACGCCCGGCCTCCTCGGCGAACTGATCGAGACACACTATCGGGAGGATGCCTGGGCCACGGTGCTCTCGTTCGAGCCCGACGATCCGAAGCAGTACGGACGCGTGCTTCGCCACCCGGGCGGCGGGCTCGCTGCCATCGTCGAGCACCGAGATGCGTCGGCCGAGCAGCGTGCCGTGCGCGAGGTGAACTCGTCCATCTACGTGTTCCGCGCGGATAGGTTGTGGCCCGTGCTCGATCGGCTCGTGCCGCACAACGCGCAAGGCGAGCTCTATCTGACGGATTCGGTCGCGCTCCTCGTCTCGGACGGTGGACGCGCCGCTGTGCACAAGGGAGGAGATCCTGTGGAGACCGAGGGTGTGAATACACGAGCGGAGCTGGCAGCGGCAGCCGCCGCGCTCCGCGATCGGATCAACCACGAACACATGCTGGCGGGCGTCACGATCGTCGATCCTGAGACGACCTGGATCGACGCCGAGACCGTGCTCGAACCCGACGCGGTCATCCACCCGTTTACCGTCATCCGCGGCTCCTCGCGTGTCTCCTCCGGGGCCGAAGTCGGCCCCCACGCGGTGGTCGTCGACGCGATCGTCGGAGAGCGAGCCAACGTGGGTCCGTTCTGTTACCTTCGCGCTGGCACGGTGCTCGAGGCGGGGGCCAAGGCGGGCACGTTCGTAGAGATCAAGAACTCAGTCATCGGCGAGCGGACGAAAGTGCCCCATCTGACATATCTCGGCGATGCCGACGTCGGTGCCGATACCAACATTGCCGCCGGCAACATCACCGCCAACCAGGAGCACACACGGGTGAAGCAGCGCACGGTCATCGGGCGCAACGTCAGGACGGGTGTCGACAATGCGTTTGTCGCCCCTGTCTCGATCGGCGACCACGCATGGATTGGAGCCGGATCCGTCATCACCGAGGATGTCCCGCCGGGAGCGTTGGCGATTGCGCGTGCAACGCAGGTGAACAAGGAAGGACGTGGTGGAAACCGGAACGATTGAGCAGACGTTGCCGGGACTCGACGTGGCCTCGGTCCTACCGGAGATGAGCACCGGGCACGCAATTCCCCTGACTCCGCGGAAGCGGCTGATGGTCTTCGCTGGTCGGTCGCATGAGGAGCTCGCACAAAGGATCGCCGAGAAGCTTGGAGTCGAGCTGGGCGAGATCCAGCTGGAGACGTTCGCGAACGGCGAAACGTATTGCCGCTACGAGGAGTCGATCCGCGGCGCGGACGTGTTCATTCTGCAGACCGGCTGCGAGCCGGTCGACCGCAACCTCATGGAGCTCCTCTTCATGATCCAGGCGGCAAAGCTCGCGTCGGCGAAGCGAATCACTGCTGTCACGCCGCTGTTTCCGTATGCGCGCCAGGATCGGAAGGCGAAGCCGCGTGAGCCGATCTCCAGCCGTCTCGTAGCCGACATGCTTCAACTGGCCGGTGCTGATCGTGTGCTGACGATGGACCTCCATGCGGGTCAGGTGCAGGGGTTCTTCACGATTCCGGTCGACCATATGACCGCACTGCCGCTGTTCGCGCGCCATTTCCGCGACCTCGGGCTCACAGGCGAGGGCGTCGTCTCTGTATCGCCCGACGCGGGGCGCGCACGGCTTGCCGTTCGTTTTGCGGAGATGATCGAGGCTGAGTTCGCGATCATGCACAAGACGCGACCCGCACACGATCAGGCCGCGGTGACCGAGATCGCGGGGCGGGTCCGCGACAAGACCGCGATCGTGGGCGACGACGTGATCATGACCGGAGGCACGTTGCTCGCGAACGTCGCGACGCTGAAAGAGCATGGCGTGAAGGACGTCTGGGTTTTCGCCACGCACGGGCTGTTCTGTGGAGACGCGCTGAGTCGTTTCGACGGGAGCGACATCGCTGGGATCGTCGTCACGGACACGGTGCCAATCGACCCGCGCAAGAGGCCCGAAAACCTCACCGTTCTCACAGTGTCTGGCCTGTTGGCCGAGACGATCATGAACGTCTTCAGCGACGAGTCCGTCTCGGCGATCTTCGGCGGCGAGAACCAGCTCTTCTAGAAACCGCTTGGAGCTTCGGGTCCGCGCGGAGCTTCAGGCGAGAAGGCGCATCCTACGATCCTCAGGTGCTTGTGAGATCCACTCGCCGACAGGAGAAGGCCGCCCTGCACGGCACGTGTCGATCGCGTCTTCCCAGGCTCGATCGTAGGGCACACGCGGCACTCGGTTCCAGCTGAATTGGACGTTGTCGACTGCGACGAGGCCCGGGCTGAGGTGTTCGAGCCTACGAGCGTGCCGGATCAGGCCGATCTCGTCACCATCGCACTCGGCGACGTAGACGTGCGCGCCTTCCGCCTTCACCCACGCCCACCAGCCCTCCTCCATGGCTTCCCACACCTCTTCGTCGGCGTTGATCGGAAACTCCCCATCCCCGGATCCGAGCAAGATGCGGTCGGCGTGGTCGTGCCAGGGAAATGCGAGTAGCACGTCACCGTCCGTGCTGACCAGGTGCGCCTGCCAGTTGGTCGGGCTGTAGCGGTCGAAAGCGACGAGGACGTCCTCGTGCGGTCGCGCCCAGGCAGCGGGGAGGTCGATGTTCCGCTGACCGATCCACCCGGGCAACTCGAGCACTCGCAGCGATCGTCCTAGGCGGCGATCGGATCTCTGCGCGACCTTGATGGCTCCCCCTTTGATCGTGAACTGATGTCGCTGACGGTAGGCATGTAGGAAGGTTCGGCATAGCCCTCCAAAGGGTGACCAGCCAAGAAACCCGCAACCGCGAGCGACATGGATAGCGCAACCAGCTCTTCTGGCCGAGCTAGCTCTCCCCGCTACAATCCGCGGCCGTGTCCGAAGACCGATTGAAGCTCGAGGTGCGCGAACGCGAGGAGCTCGGCTCGCGCCGCTCTCGGCGTCTGCGCGCGCAGGGCTTTATTCCAGGCGTGCTCTACGGGAAAGGCCACTCTCGGGCGATCGTCGTTCCGGAGCGGGATCTTCGGACGGCGATGACAGGCCCCTCGGGGTTGCACGCGATCCTGGACGTCGTCATCGAGGGACAAAAGACGGTGCATCCGTCGATCCTCGCTGAGTACGAGCAGGATCCGATTCGCGGCACGATCTCGCACATCGACCTGCGCGAGATCCGGCTCGATCAGGCGATCCATGCGACGGTCGTCGTCCACCTCGTCGGTGACTCGGTGGGCGTGAAGGCGGGTGGCGTGCTTTCGCTCGTTGCTCGCGAGCTTCATGTCGAGGCCCTTCCTGCCGACGTCCCGGAGCACATCGACGTCGACGTTTCGCTCATGGAGGTCGGCGACGTTCTCCGCCTCGCGGATATTCCGGCGATCGAGAGCGTCACGTACCTCGACGACGCGCACGAGACCGTCATTGCCACGGTGTCGTTGCCTCGTGGGTATGCGGAGCTCGAGGAAGCAGACGCCGCAGCAGCCGAGGAAGCGGCTGCCGCAGAGGGCGCACCCGAAGCCGAGGCTGCCGACGCGGACGAGTCCGCCGAGTCCGACTCCGAGGACTAGATATGCCCCTGTTCCGTCGGGGCGCCGCCGCCTCGACGCTCGACCTGCTGATCGCAGGGCTCGGGAACCCTGGTGCGCGGTATGAGCTCGACCGCCACAACGTGGGGTGGATGGTTGTGGACGAGCTTGCACGCCGTTGTCAGGCGACGTTCAAGTCGAAGTTCAACGGGCGCTTGAGTGAAACGCGGGTCGGGGATGCGCGTGTCGCGCTCCTGAAGCCGGAGACGTACATGAACGAGTCCGGGCGCTCGATTGCCGCAGCCGCGAAGTACTTCAAGGTCGCGCCCGAGGACGTGCTCGTGGTTCACGATGACGTCGATCTCGACGTCGGCCGACTGCAGGCTCGGCTCGGTGGCGGGCTTGCGGGCCACAACGGCCTGCGCTCCATCGCGCAATCGCTCGGCACCCCGGAGTTTCTTCGTCTTCGGGTCGGAGTCGGAAGGCCGGGGCGGGGTGACCCGCGCGATGTTGCCGACTTCGTGCTTGCGCCGTTCGAGGCGCACGATGAGCGCGAAGGGATCGTCTCGCGCGCGGCCGAGGCGCTCGAGATCGTGGTCGGCGAGGGGCTCGAGGAAGCGCAGCGCCGGTTCAACTGAGCGCGGGTTGGCACACATTCTTGACCGACCCGTTCCCCACCTGTGACGACTTCCTCGATACCGTTCGTAGAGGGCACGGGAGTGCCCCTGGGGGCGGTTGGTAGCGCGGTTTCGCGCCCGCGGCAGCCTCTCGTTCGGATGCACGAGGCCGTTCTCGTCTGACTAGCGCGCGGCTACGATGACCCCGCGGGACGCGTTTCCCGCCAGCCGCATGGACCCAACCCGCTCCGCGCTTTCCGGTCTCGTCGCCGAGCTCGCCTCGAGCGAGCGCTTTCGCGCGTTCCTCGACGATTTCCCGGCAGCGGCTCGCGTGTCCGAGCCGGCGCTACCTCTCGTTCTCGCCACACTGCACCACCAGCTCGCGCGCCCACTTGTCTGCGTGCTTGCGGAGGACGAGG
>DASTEM010000056.1:0-8408 GCA_035709545.1 Gaiellaceae bacterium
TCGCACTACCGCGACGACGAGCTCGCGGAGAACCTTCGCGTGTGCCCGCAGTGCGGTCACCACTTTCCGGTTCGCGCTCGTGACCGGATCGACCAGCTCGTAGATCCGGACTCGTTCGTCGAGGAGGATGGGGAGCTGCGCTCGTCTGATCCGCTCGAGTTCTTCGACCTTCGCCCATACACCGAGCGACTTGCCGAAGCCGAGGTGGCAACCGGTCTTGGCGACGCGATTCTGTGTGGTGCCGCAACGATCGAGGACGAGGCGTGCCGACTTGCCGTCATGGACTTCGCCTTCATGGGAGGCTCGATGGGGAGCGTCGTGGGCGAGAAGTTCGCACGCGCGTGCGAGAGCTCATCCGCTGCGGGTGTCCCGCTCATCTCGGTCGCGGCCTCGGGCGGCGCGCGGATGCAGGAGGGAATCCTGGCGCTGATGCAGCTTCCGAAGACCGTATGCGCGATCGAGGAGCTCCACGAATCCGGCGGTGTGCTGCTCTCCGTGCTCACCCATCCGACGACCGGTGGCGTCCTGGCAAGCTACGCGAGCCTTGGTGATGTCGTGCTCGCTGAACCGGGCGCGCTCATGTCCTTCGCGGGACCGCGAGTCGTCGCCCAGACCACGCGAGAGAAGCTTCCGGAGGACTTCGGGCTCGCGGAGTCCAACTACCGATTCGGCCACCTCGATGCGATCGTGCCTCGTGCGGAGCTCAGGCCAACTCTCGCCCGCTTGCTGCGCCTCTTCGGGAAGTCCTAGGAGCCGTGGCCTCGGAAGCGGAGATGCGCCTGCGCGAGCGGCTCAGTAAGCTCGCGGGCATGACCCTCCTACGCGGGACGAAGCTCAGTGGTGAGCTGGAGCGGCTTCAGGAGCAGCTCGATCGCCTTCGCGCTGAGCCGACGGCAGAGGAGATCTGGAGCTCGGTCCAGCTCGCGCGTCACCAGGATCGCCCGTACACCCTCGACTACGTGGAGCGGATCCTCGGCGATTTCTTCGAGCTGCATGGCGATCGAGGACGTGCTGATGACCCCGCGCTTGTTACTGGATTGGGCAAACTCGAGGGCCAGACCGTTGTCCTCGTCGGCCATCAGAAGGGCCGGGACCTCAAGGAGCGGACCAAGCGGAACTTCGGGATGGCGTATCCGGAGGGTTATCGCAAGGCGATGCGCGCGATGGCTCTCGCGGAGCGGCACGGCTTTCCGCTCATCACCATGATCGATACGCCGGGCGCGTACCCCGGCGTCGCAGCCGAGCAGCACGGTCAAGGAGGAGCGATAGCTCGATCTCAAGCCGCGATGGCGCGGCTGTCCGTTCCCACGATCGCCTGTGTCATCGGCGAAGGGGGCTCGGGCGGCGCTGTCGCCATCGCTGTCGCCGATCGGGTGCTCATGCAGGAGCATGCGATCTACTCGGTCATCTCACCCGAGGGGTGCGCGGCCATCCTCTGGCGCGACGCGGCCCAGGCGCAAAAGGCGGCAGCTGCCTTCAAGCCTGACGCCGCTCACTGTCTCGAGCTAGGCGTCGTAGATGCGATCGTGGCCGAGCCCGAGGGGGGCGCGCACACTGACGCCGACGCGGCCGCTGCGCTTCTGGAAGAGGGGATCCTGAAGGCGCTCGAGGAGATCGAGTCGCTCGATCCGGTGGAACGGCGCCGCCAGAGGCGCGCCAAGTACCGGGTGATGGGCGTGCTGTCCTCCGCATAGCCGTTTTCGCGCTATCCACATCTTCCACAGGCTTATCCCCTGCCACTAAAGCGCTCTGAGCAGGGGAAAGGCGCAACATGCAGCAACTTGGTGAAGATCGTGTTGCGCTTCAGGCGACAATCCACAGGTGAGCCTCGACGAGTACCGCAGTCGCCGGAAACCCGGCAAGACGCCTGAGCCGTTCGGAGACGCGAAGTCGACGGGCGAGCGGCTTCGCTTCGTCGTTCAACGGCATGCGGCGAGGCGGCTCCACTACGACTTCAGGCTCGAGCGGCATGGCGCCCTCGCCAGCTGGGCCGTGCCGAAAGGAGTCCCACTTCGCCGTGGCGAGCGCCATCTCGCCGTGCACGTCGAGGATCATCCGCTGGAGTACGCGGAGTTCGAGGGCACGATTCCAGCGGGGGAATACGGCGCAGGCACCGTCGAGATCTGGGACCGCGGCCGCTACGAGCTCGTGGAGGAGAAGCGTGACGGCGGTTTGACGGTTCGGCTTCACGGCGATCGCCTCGACGGAGTGTGGACGCTCGTCCCCGCGCATCTCGACGGCGATCCGAAGAACTGGTTGCTTCTGAGGAAAGACGGCGCAAGTGGAGCCGACGGACGCTACGCGCCGATGCTCGCAACCTCCACCGAGACGCTTCCCAGGGGAGACGAGTGGGTCTACGAGCCGAAGTGGGACGGCTTCCGGGCGCTGGTCACCATCGCCGGGGGAGAGGTAAGGCTGACGAGCCGAAACGGCAACGATCTCAGCGAGCGGTTCCCGGAGGTCGCTCGAGCCGCACAACTCGGGATTCGGGCGGCGGACGCCGTCCTCGATGGAGAGATTTGCGCCCTGGACGAGCAGGGGCGGTCGCGGTTCTCGCTTCTGCAGGAGGGCGGCGGGACGCTCGCGCTCGTGCTCTTTGACCTGTTGGAGCTCGACTCCGAGCCGCTCGTCGAGAAGCCCATGCGGGAACGCAGAAAGCAGCTCGCGGCACTCGTTCAGGGTGGTGGACAGGTGCTGGTGTCGCCGCAGTTCGACGATGGCGACGCACTTCTCGCGGCAGCGCGCGCGCAGGAGCTCGAGGGAGTCGTCGCAAAACGCGTCGACTCTCGCTACCGGCCCGGGCGGCGGAGCACCGACTGGCACAAGCTGAAGCTCCGCCGAACGCAGGAGGTGGTGGTCGTCGGGTACACCCGCGGGCAGGGAAGACGAACGGGCGGCTTCGGAGCCCTCATCGTCGCGGTGCACGATGGCGGCGGCCTGCGCTGGGCGGGCAATGTCGGAACCGGCTTCGGCGACGACGAGATCGAGCGGCTCCGCGGCCTGATGCGGCCGCTCGAGCGCAGCGACTCTCCACTCGCCGCGGTACCGACGATGCCGCGCGTGCGCCGCAAGGATGTCGTTTGGGTTGAGCCGCGGCTCGTCGCCGAGGTCGAGTTCGCAGAGTGGACGCACGAAGGCCGCCTGCGCGCGCCCTCGTATCTCCGTATACGCGACGACAGAGCTGCCAGCGAGGTTAGGCGAGAACGTGCGCCGCTTCCGTCCGTTCTGAAACGGGGCCGTCGCGAGCTCCGCCTCTCGAATCTCGACAAGCCGTTCTGGCCGGAAGAGGGGATCTCGAAGGGCGATCTCATCGCGTACTACCGCGACGTCGCCGACGTGCTCGTCCCGCACCTCCGCGGCCGGCCGTTCACGATGAAGCGCTACCCCGACGGCTGGCAGGGCAAGAACTTCTTCCAGAAGCAGTCGCCGTCCCACATGCCGTCGTGGATCGAGCGAAGACCGTTCCCCGCCTCGACCAGGGAAGGCGAAAGGAAGGTCATCGACTACGCCCTTGTGAACGACGAGCTGGCACTCCTGTGGATGGCGAACATGGGCTGCATCGATCTCCACACGTGGGCGTCACGCGCGGATCGCCCGGATCGGCCGGATTGGGTCATGTTCGATCTCGACCCGTCCGAGGGCGATGGGTTTGAGGACGTGATCGAGGTCGCGAGGCTCGTCAAGGCGACTCTCGACCTCCTCGAGCTCGAGAGCTTTCCGAAGACCTCGGGCTCCCGCGGCATCCACGTCCTCGTGCCGATCGCGCGCCGCCATACGTTTGCGAGTGTTCGGGAGTTTGCAGGGATCGTCGCTGGAGCTCTGGCGCGTGCCCATCCCGGGCTCGTTACCACCGAGTGGGTCAAGGAGAAGCGCCGTGGCGTGCTGGTCGACGCGAACCAGAATGGGCCGGGGAAGACGAACGCGTCGGTCTACTCGGTTCGGCCGCGGGCGGGAGCGCCGGTCTCGACGCCTTTGCGTTGGGAGGAGGTCGTGTCTGGGCTCGACCCGGAGGCGTTCACGATGGAGGTCGTGCTCGACCGGGTGGCCCGCGACGGCGACCTCTTCGCAGGAGTGCTCGCCGGGAAGCAGTCGCTCGCGAGAGCTCTGCGCGCGCTCCGCTGAGGACGCGCCCCCCGGCGAGTAGGGCAGCGCTCAGTCGATGTGCACGCTCCCCCCGTACTCGTCCTGGATCCCTCCGGCAAACGGAGTGCCGTCGATTCCTCCGCCACCGTGCAGCTTGTCGTAGTCCCCGGTGCCGCTCACGACCGACCAGGTCCCGTCTGTGGCGCCCGTCGTGAAGTCGAGCGTGACGCGGAGCAGAAGATCGAACGTCCCGCTTCCGTCCGCGCACATGAAGTGCTTCCCGACCAGGATCTGGGCCTTGAATCCCGACTGGCCGCCCACGAACACCGCGAACGGCGTGCCCGAGGCCCCGGAGGGGCAGAGGATGCCTCCGGTGGTCGTGAACGGTGCGGGGACGTCGTCGAACGTCACCGTGTTGCTGATCGTCACCGGCGAGCTCGGTGTCGCGCTCCCGACCGGTACGGCGGCGAGCGCAAGCGCGCTGACGAGCATCGTCCAGAAGAGCACGCTGCGAGTCGCTCTCGTCATCATTCCTCCCCTTTCCTCGCGTTTTGCAGCGCAGGAAACGGATCTAATGACTTCGTGAGCGATGTGTCAAGGCCTCGGACGCGCTACACGAGGCCGAAGAGCGGCGAGGCGTCGATCACTCGCCCAGCCTCCTCGGGTGGCCGATCACCGAGAGCTCGGTGATGTCGCGGCGGAAGAGGAGCGCGACCGTCCAGTCGGCCACCACGCGCAGTTTCCGGGAGAAGAGCGGAAGCTGGTAGAGGTGATACGTGCGCGCGACCCACCACCCGGCGAAGCCGCGGAGGCGAAGCCCGGGGAGCTCGGCGATGCCCTTGTGGCGGCCGAGCGTCGCCACCTGGCCGAGCATCCGGTACCCGTACGGCTTCGGGGTGCCGGTGAGGTTCTTCGCGAGCCGGCGAGCCTGGCGGAGAGCGTGCTGGCACGTGGGTGGGTCGAACGCGCCGGGCGTCCTGCAGTTGAGGACGGCCGCGCAGTCGCCGAGCGCCCACTCGTGGTCGCTCCCCTCGACGCGCAGCGTCTCGTCCACCCGGACACGCCCGCGCTCGTCCAGCGGCAGGCCGAGCTCCGCGAGGACGGGACTCGGGCGCACGCCGGCCGTCCACACGAGGGTTCGTGCCGGGATCCGCGAGCCGTCGGAGAGGACGGCCTCGCGGCCGTCGTAGGACTCGAGCGTCGTCCAGACGTGGATCTCGAAGCCGCGCCGCTCGAGCTGGCGATGCGCGTACTCGCCCAGGCGGCGGGGGATCTCGGGGAGGATCTTTGGCGCGGCGTCCACGAGCACCCACCGCTGTGGCGTCTCTCGCAGGTCCGGATAGAACCGGAGAGCGGCGTGCGCGAAGTCCTCGAGCTCGGCAAGCGCCTCGACGCCTGCATAGCCGGCTCCAACGAACACGAACCCGAGCTCCTCGGGCGCGGGGTCGATCGACGCGCGTTCGAGCTGCTGCAGGACGCGGTTGCGGAGGGCGATTGCGTCGGCGAGGTCCTTGAAGCCGAGGCCGTGCTCGGCCAACCCCGGGATCGGAAGCACGCGCGTTACGGCGCCGAGCGCGACCACAAGCCGCTCGTACTCGAACTCGACCGGCCCGGCGAGCGTGTCGGCGATCGCCACCTTCCGGGGCCGCTCGAGCCCCGTGACGCGACCGAGCACGAGCTCGGCGTGCGGGCACATCTGACGGAGCGGGACGACGACGTGGCGCGGCTCGAGCGTGGCGGCGCCGGCCTCCGGCAGGAGCGGTGTGTACAGCATGAAGTTCTCCGGCGAGAGGATCGTGGCCCCGCGCCGCCCGAGGAGTCGCGCGACGTACGCGCCCGCGAATCCTCCACCGAGGACGAGCGTTCCGCCGCGTGCCTGTCGTCGTTCCACGCGTCATGCTTAGCACGGTGGCGGTCCAGGTGGCGGTGATCGGGAGCGGCGCGGAGTGGGAGGACGCCGCGGAGGAGGTCGGGCGACTCCTCGCCGAACGGGGCTGCACGGTAGTCACAGGTGGGCTGGGCGAGGTCATGGCGGCTGCTCACCGCGGGGCGAAGGAGGCCGGAGGAACGACGATCGCAATCCTCCCCGGCGAAGCGCGTGACGCGGCGAACGCATGGGCCGATCATGTCGTCGTGACCGGAATCGGTCACGCGCGCAACCTCGCAGTCGCAGCCTCGGGGGATGTGGTGATCGCCGTTGGAGGGAGCTACGGAACGATCGCCGAGATGGCGCTCGCGCTCCGGCTCGGCCGTCCGATCGTGGCTCTCGCGGGTGCTCCCGAGATCGACGGCGCGATCCGCGCGACGAGTCCCGCAGAGGCCGTCGAGCTCGCGCTACGAGACCTCGGCTAGCCGGCGCTCGAGGTAGCGGGTCTCCGGCTCGTTCGCGGTGAGCTCGAGCGCGAGGCGATACTCGGCGGCAGCCTCGGCTCGTAGGTCAAGCCGTCGATAGAGGTCCGCCCGCGCCGCGTGCAGGAGGTGGTAGCTCTCGAGCCCGGCGATGTTCTCCAAGAGTGCGAGACCTTCGTCCAAGTCGCCGGAGAGCGCGATAGCGACCGCCCTGTTCAGCTGGACGACCGGCGACGGATCGAGCTCCACGAGGCGATCGTACAGTGTGACGATCTCGCTCCATGGCCGGTTCTCGGCGTGTGCCGCCGCAATCGCGGCTTGAAGCTGATATGGGCCCGCGCGCCGGAGTGACACCGCGCGCTCGAGCATGCGGAGTCCCTCGTCGATCCGCACGCGATCCCAGAGGGAGCGGTCCTGGTCGTCGAGGAGGACGAGCTCCCCATCCGCCCCGACGCGCGCTTCGCGCCGCGAGTCCTGGAGGAGCATGAGCGCGAGCAAGCCGAAGACCTCCGGCTCGTCGGGCATGAGCACTGCGAGGAGCTTTCCGAGACGGATCGCCTCGTCGCAGAGCTCTGCGCGCACATGGTCGGCTCCGGTCGTCGCGACGTACCCCTCGTTGAATACGAGATACAGAACTGCGAGCACCGATCGAAGTCGCTCGGGGAGCAGATGATCGGGTGGGACGCGGAACGGGATCCCGGCGGCACGGATCTTCCGCTTCGCCCGCACGAGTCGCTGCGCCATCGCAGGCTCGGCGACGAGGAACGCGTGCGCAATCTCGGTCGTCGTCAGGCCGCCGACCTCGCGCAGCGTGAGTGCGACCCGACTGTCCGCGGCGAGCGCAGGGTGGCAGCACGTGAAGACGAGAGCGAGGCGCTCATCGGGAATGGCGCTCACGTCGCCCTCATCGGCCGGGAGCTCCTGGAGGCGCCCGACGAGCTCAGCCTTGCGCTGGAAGATCTTCTCCCGGCGGATCCGATCGATGGCTCGATTGCGTGCGGTCGTGACGATCCAGGCGCCGGGATTTCGCGGCTCGCCGTCTCGAGGCCAACGCTCGAGAGCCGTTGCGAACGCATCCTGCACGGCGTCCTCGGCGAGCTCCAGATCACCGAGGACGCGCGTGAGGATCGCGACCGCACGGCTCCACTCTCCGCGGAAGACCTGCTCGACGCTCTCCTGCACGCTTCCGTTATTGCAGAACCGGGCGAATCTCGATAGCGCCGGCCCCCTGGGCGGAAGGGATCAGCGCGGCGAGCCGGATCGCCTCGTCGAGATCGGGAAGCTCGGTGAGGAAGACTCCTCCAAGAATCTCCTTCGTCTCGGCGAACGGGCCGTCCGTGACGATGCGCTCGCCGTCGCGGACGCGTACGACCTTCGCCGTCGAGCGTCCGTCGAGCTCCTTCCCGGTGACGTTCGGATCGGCCTTGCCGAGCTCCTCGAAGAGAGCGGCCCACTTGGGCATCTCAGCTGCGCGGAGCGCCGCCTTTTCGTCATCGGGGAGGTCGACCCAGGCCGAGTCGTCGTCGTAGATGAGCATCGCGTAGTTCATAGCTGGGCCTCCGCGGGATCGACGTGCACGGGACGAACCTCGACCGCGCCGTGCTCGGCGCCGGGAATGCGGGCGGCCCAGTCGAGCGCCTCGTCCATCGACTTGCACTCGAGGAGGAAGTAGCCGCCGAGCGCTTCCTTGACCTCGGCATATGGCCCGTCCGTCACGAGCGTCTCCTCGCTGCGAACGCGAACGGTTGTTGCGTCTCGAGTAGGGGCGAGCTCGTTTCCGCCGGCCATGACGCCTGCCTTCTGCGCCTCCTGCGCGAACGCGCGGTAGAGGTCGTATGCGCCCTCGCGCTCCTCGTCCGAGTAAGCCGCCCAGGCTTCCTGGTCGCCGTAAATCAGTGCCATGTACTGAATCTAGCCTCCTTCGCCTCGGTTGTACCGCTATGACGAGTGGCTTCGTGCGAGATCGACACGCTACG
>DASTEM010000057.1:0-2865 GCA_035709545.1 Gaiellaceae bacterium
ACGCCGTTGATACCGCCGCCCGAGAGAACGATTGCCGCGTCCTTTGTGACCGGCATGTGCACGAGGTTATTGTGCCCCTATGGAGTCGGAGCTTCGCCCAGGTGGCGCGGTGCTCTCGGACACCGGCCTCGAGGAGGACGAAGAGCTTTGGGACGACGATGGATCGGCCGACCACAGCGGCTGGTATTGCGTCAGCACTGATCCCTTCCCCTGCCCGGCCGAAGGGTGCTCCTTCATCGCCGATTTCATGACCGCGGCGCATCTCGTGCTCGTGTGGGAGGAAAGCGACGACCCCAACCTCCTCTGGCATGCGCAGCGGGCGAAAGAGGTGGGCAGGAACCCTCGAGTCGTCGAGTACCAAATGGGCTTCGGACCCAGTGCCTCGTACTACGCATGGGAAGCGGCCGGTCGTCCGGTTCACGGCATCAGGAAGAAGACGTAGCGCCGTCCTTAGAATGGCGGCGTGGCGCTGGTTCAGGACACGGTCACAGTCACGGGAGTCCGTTGCGAGCGGTGTGTGGGCCGCCTTGCGGGCGCGCTCCGCGGACACGAGGGACTCGAGTCCGCGAACGCCAATCTGATGGGCGACGTCACCCTGACCTGGGACGAAGAGAGGACGTCGCGCGAGGACATCCTGGCCGCGCTCGCGCGTTCCGGGTTCCCTGAGGCCGCAACCGAGCGGGAATAGCCTGCTCTCGAGGCTCGTTGCAGGCTCCTGTAACGCAAGGGTACGGTAGGCCGTGTGAGCGAGCCCGAGACCGAGACCGAAGCGCGACGCATCGCGACCCAAGCTCGCGATCGCGCTCGCTTCGAGGAGGAGGCGCTTTCGCTCGCTGACCAGGTCTATCGTGTAGCGAGGCGGCTCGTCGGCTCGCGTGAGGAGGCAGAGGACCTAGTGCAAGAAACGTACGCGAGGGCATTCAGGAGCTGGAGCTCCTACACGGCGGGCACCAACATGCGCGCCTGGCTGCTCCGTATCCTGACCAACCTGAATGTCGATCGTGGCCGCAAGATCCAGCGCACTCCCCAGACACAGCCGCTCGAGGAGAGTGACTACTACCTCGCGAACAAGATGGCGTCTGCGGCCGGCGAGGACGTGCTCGAGTCCGATGACGTCGTCGAGCGCTTGTCGCAAGATTCCGTCGTGAAGGCGCTCTCGGATATCCCGCCCCAGTTCCGTGACGTCGTCGTGCTCGTGGACATCGGAGATTTCACGTATGCAGACGCCGCGCAGATCCTCGACATCCCCATCGGGACGGTGATGTCACGGCTCCATCGCGGCCGCCGCGCGCTCAAGCAGCACCTCGCAGAGGAGACCCTGGCGTGATGGATCCGTGCGAGCGCTGCGAGGAGCTCATGCAGGACTTTCTCGATCGCACGCTCACGGATGTGGAGTGGCGCGAGGCGGAGACGCACCTTGCGGGATGCGAGTACTGCTCTCGCCGCTATCGCTTCGAGGAGAGCCTGCGCAAGTACGTTCGGACGAGCGCGATCGAGCGCATGCCACCCGAGCTCATGGCGAAGCTGGACGAACTTCGCGGCCTCGACGCCACCGCCTAGCGATGTCCTGACAACCGGTACCTGGCTTGCCAGGTACCAACCCGCTCCACACGTCCGCCTGCGTGAGCGTACGTTGTCAGAGATCCTCCGGCGTATCGACGTCGCCGGGTGCACCAAGGTCGTCACACGCAACGAGCCGGACTTGGCGATCGCGCAGCCCTTCGTCCGGGATGTCACGCCAGTCGTCGCGTCCGATGACCAGCGGGTGACCTCGCGACCGGGCATACGACGCCGCGACGGTTCCGCCTGATTGTCGCCACGCCTCGAGGACACGCTCGACTGCCTGCGGCGAGAGATTCGGCCCGTCCGCGAGAACCACGACCGCCGCTTCGATGTCGTCTCCGAGCGCACCGAGCCCGCAGCGAAGCGATGCGCCCGGGCCCCGCTCCCACTCCTCGCAATGCGCAATGCGAGCTGGAACGCCTTGTAACAGACTGTTACCTGGCGGTTCGAGCTCGTACGCGCCCGCGACGACCACGATCTCGTCGATCGGAGCCGATTCGAGGCGCTCGAGTACGCGCGGAAGGAAAATGCGCTGCTTCGGACTCCCGAACCGCGACGCCTCGCCGGCCGCGAGGACGATCGCGGCGATCCGGCCCATCAACTTTCCGTGACGGTGACGCTCGTGACGACTACGGGCTGGCTCGGCGGTCCGTCTGCAACCCCGAGCGCGCCGATCCGGTCGACCGCGTCCAAGCCTTCGGTGACATCGCCGACGATCGCATACTCGGGCGGCAGAGCCGCGTCCGCTGCCGTGACGACGAAGAACTGGCTTCCGGACGTGCCAGGGGCTTCGACTCCGGACTTCGCCATCGCCACGGTTCCCTTCGAGTAGCTGGCATCCGAAGGAGGCACGTCCACGGTGGAGTAGCCCGGTCCGCCCGAGCCTGACTGCGTTGGATCGCCCCCCTGGATCACGAAGTCGGGAACGACGCGGTGAAAGATCGTGTCGTCGAAGTAGCCATCGCGCGCCAGAGCTACGAGCGAGGCGGCTGTGTTCGGCGCCAGCTCCGTGTCCAGGGTCACCGTGAACGACCCGCAGCTCGTCTCGAATGTGAGCGCGTAGGTCTTTCCTGCCTCGAGCAGATCGCTCGGCGCGTCCCTCGAGCCGGGATCGCGCGCCTCAGGCGCGTCGACACTCACGCACCCGCCGCTCGCGCCCGTCGTCGTCTCGCTCGACTCGTCACCGCCACCGCATCCGGTCGCGAGCGCGAGAGCCGCGATAGCGAGCAGGAGGGCACGCATCGCGTGCGATCCTATCGGCCGATGGCGGAGCTTAAGCGGTGCGAGTGGGCAGCCGGAGCG
>DASTEM010000058.1:0-4375 GCA_035709545.1 Gaiellaceae bacterium
CGACGGTTTCGTGCGTGACGAGGCTGCGACCTACCTCGGATGAACCCGGCGGCGCTCGGCGTAGGCTCGCGCGACTCTCCCGTAGTCGACTGTGGCGATCTGCCGAGCCATTTCACTCGAGCCGGCACGTCGCGATGTTGACGACCGAGGGTCTGCAACGGGGTCAGGTATCGAATCTTGCCCGACACGCGGTCGGCGTCCGCACTCGCGCCTTGACAACCGGAGCAGCTTCGACCAGAGCCGATCCACCCACTTCCCTCATCTGTTTCTGCTACCTCTGATGGTCATGTGCAGGGCTTTCTTTGCCGCCGGAGCCGCGTTCATCGCGTTTCTCGCCTGGCCGGCGACCGGCTCGGCCGCTCTCTCCTGCGGGCTTCCCGAGACACAGCCCGTCTGGCTCGACTTCGCAGACTCCTCCGTCTCCTTCTGGCGTGAGCGCTTCGCGCGCCCGGGCGTCGTCGTCGCAACGGGCGGTCCCCAGCTCGCAGCCGAGGCACGCGCGGCCGGCGCGGGCACCGTTCATTGGGACATGTACCTGCGCAAGCGGGTCGGCACGCCTTCGGATCCCGCCGACCTTGCGCTCATCGACGGGCGAGCGGACAAGCTCTTCGACTACGCCGTGACTGTGACCGGGTGCGACCAGCCGCTGATCGCGCTCAACGAGCTCTGGGGAGCGTCGCTTCCTACTCCGCTGACGCCGACCGCCGAGCGGTATCGCGCGAACGTCCTCCGTTTTCTGAGCCGGCTCGCGGCCCGAGGAGGTCGCCCCGCGCTGCTCATCTCGAGCGAGCCCTACACCGGGGGAGAGGCCGCGACCTGGTGGAAGTCGATAGCCGCTGTATCCGACCTCGTCCTCGAGAACTACTCGAACGCGAACCTGATCTGGCGCGAAGGCCCCGTTGACGGCTCACGCCGGCTCCGGGTGCGGCATCGGCGGTCCGCCGCCAAGCTCCTTGCGCTCGGCATTCCACCTTCGCGACTCGGGATCATGATCGGTTTCCAGACGGGGCCCGGAACCGGAGGGCGGGAAGGGCTTGCGCCGCGCTCGCGCTGGTTCAGCGTCACAAAGTGGCATACGCTGGCCGTGCGACAGGTCGCGCGCGAGTTGAAGCTCGCTCATCTCTGGTCGTGGGGCTGGGCGCAGCGCAACGAGCGCTCGAACGATCCGGACAAGACCTTCGCCGCGTGCACGTGGCTGTGGGCGCGCGACGCAGCGCTCTGCGATGCGCCGGGCGTTCTCGGGCAAGAGCTCGATGCGGACCTGACGGCGGGTCAGCTAGACCTGCCGGCCGGGACCCGCTGCATGTACGGCTCCAGCGTGCTCACCGCTGCCAGTGTCGCCGCGCTCGCGAAAGTCACGAGGGATACCGAACTCTCCCTCACCGCTCTTGTCGTGCGCGCAATCGAACGTGAGCGTACGCGCGTGGCTCCGACGGACGCCCTCGCGGTCGAGAGCCGCGTCGTGGGTGCCCGCTTCGGCGGAAACGCGGCTGCCTATCGATCAGCCCTTGCGGAGGCCGGTGCGAGTCTCTCTGTCGCACGGGGGATCATCGGTGACGAGCTCAGGGGCCGCGAGATCCGGCGCCGGTTTGCGGTGTCGAGCCCAGGAGCGGCGGACGTCGCGCGCTTCCGGGCGACCTATGCCCCCGTCCTCGTGCGGCGACTCGTCGTCTCGCCGGCGCCCAGCTGGCTGCCTAGTGGAACCGGGCTTGCGCTTGCCACGTCAGCTCCTGCGGGCGTGTTCGAGATCGCGACGGGCCAACAGGTGACGGTCCGCACCGCGGAGGGCGTGTTCGTCGTGAAAGCCGTCGACGACGCGACTCCGCTCGGCGCGTACTCGCTCACGGTCGCGCGACCTGCGGTCGTCCAGGCCTTGCGGAGCGAACGCCGCGCGGATGCGTACGCGGCTTGGACGATCCGCATGCAGCGCTCTGCGGAGAGCCGGCTGGTATGTGAGCGAGACCGGCTGCCTGAGCTCGGTGTCGTTACGTTGTCGAACTACGCGCCGTTCCTCTCGCTTGACGAGGCCGAAGCAGCGCGCTGGGCGTCCTCGCGGCGTCGATGACGGGTTGCATAAGGCGCTAACGCCCTCAGGCTTGAGTGCCTTACGGCCACTCGGCCTCGAGGCGATCCTTGCCGGCTCGCTTCGCGCGGTTCACCGCAGCGGATACGCGCGCGTCGAGCGATTCCACGGTCTCGTTGGGGCGCCACTCCACCAGTCCTGCCGAGAACGTGACTCGCCCGATATTCGAGAAGCCGGTCTCGGCGACCTCGTCGCGAAGTCGAACGTAGAACAGGCGTGCCTCATCGCCTGTGGTCTCGGGAAGAAGGATCCCGAACTCCTCGCCGCCGCGACGACAGACGGTGTCTGTAGCGCGGGCGGCCCGCTCGAGGAGGTCGGCGAACTCCTGCAACACAAGGTCGCCACCGGGGTAGTCGAAGCGTGAGTTGACCTCCGAGAAGTTGTCGAGATCGAGAAGCAGGAGCGACAGCGGGCGGCCTGTACGCCGGGCGCGAGCGAGCTCGCGGTCGAGCTCCTCGTCGTAGCCGCGTCGGTTGCGCACGCCTGTGAGCCCGTCGGTGACGGCGCGAAGCTCGGCTTCGGCGAAGCGGCGCGCATTCGTGATCCCGGCGGAGGCATCGTCGGCCAAGGCCTGAAGCGCGCGCGCGTGCTCGGGGCGGAAAGCCGCGGAGCCGCGTGCGTACACAGCGAGGGCGCCTGTCTCGACCCCGTCCTCCACGATCGGGACGACGAGCCCCGACCGAAATGCCACATCGTCGCCCTCGAGAGCGGGGGGATACATCCAGTTGAGTGTCAGCGCGCGGAACGGCCTGGCATCGGGCGGGCCCAGCGTCGCCTCGAGCAGGGCAGCGCCATCGCCCGTGCCGAACGACGCGATCGCCGGCATCTCACCGGGCCCGCGGACTCTGACCGTCGCCGCCTGAGCTCCTGTCCGCGTTGCGGCTTCCTCGGCCAGCCGTTCCAGAAGCTCGCGGAGATCCAAGATCAGACCCAGGTCGCCGAGGCCTCGTCCGCGCGCCTCGTCGGAGCGTTCGGCGGCGCGCTGCAGGTTCAGCGAGATGGCCTCCATGTGCCGGTCGAGGTTGCCGACGACAGCTTCGAATCGACGCTGCGAGCGCGCGCCGGCCCAGCGGGCAAGAATGCCAGCCACGACGAGCACTGCCGCGACCGCAGCCGCGGCGACAACCGCAGTCACCATCTCAATCCAACCACTCCCCTGCGACTCACTGTATGCGCGGAGACGGCCGTTGGCTACGGTCGGCTCGAGAGTGCGCCGGCGCGGCAGTGTCACGTTCCCCGAACGGGCTCGTCTGCTACCATCTTGCGGCTCGGACGGCGGGTTTTTGCGCTCGCCTTCCCTTTCTGTCTGAGGAAATCATTCGACCCGGAGTAGGAGTAACGCGTGCCCACCGTCAATCAGCTCGTGCGTAAGGGGAGAAAGACCCCGAAGGCGAAGACGAAGACCCCGGCTCTCCGGGGAGCGCCGCAGAAGCGCGGCGTCTGCACGCGTGTCTACACGACGACGCCGAAGAAGCCGAACTCGGCGCTTCGCAAGGTGGCGCGTGTTCGTCTGACCAACAGCATGGAAGTCGGCGCGTACATCCCGGGCGAGGGGCATAACCTGCAAGAGCACTCGGTCGTGCTCGTTCGCGGTGGCCGCGTGAAGGATCTTCCTGGCTTTCGCTACAAGGTCATCCGCGGTGGGCTCGACTCTGCGGGCGTCTCCGAGCGCCGCCAGGCCCGCTCGAAGTACGGCGCGAAGAAGGCGTAGGCCGCGATGACTCGCCGTGCCGCGATACAGCCGCGCCAGCTCGATCCCGACGCCGTGCACGGCTCCGTCCTCGTCAGCCAGCTCGTGAACCGGCTCATGCTCGACGGCAAGAAGTCCGTAGCGGAGCAGATCGTCTACGACGCGCTTGCGATCGCGTCCGAGAAGACCGGCAAACCGCAGCTCGAGGTTCTCGAGCAGGCTGTCAAGAGCGTTACCCCCGTGCTCGAAGTGCGGTCACGCCGCGTCGGCGGCGCGAACTACCAGGTACCGGTCGAGGTGCCGCAGCGTCGCGCGCGAACTCTCGCGCTCCGCTGGCTGGTGCAGAACGCACGAGATCGCCGCGAGAAGGGAATGCCGGAGAAGCTCGCCGGCGAGCTCAGTGACGCACTGAACCAGCAGGGCGGCGCGTACAAGAAGAAGGACGACATCTACCGGATGGCGCAGGCCAACAAGGCCTTCGCCCACTACCGCTGGTAGCCGAGACATGAGCGCCGTAGCGACACCGGTCGGGCTGGACCGCGTCCGCAACATCGGGATCATGGCCCACATCGACGCGGGCAAGACCACGACGACGGAGCGGA
>DASTEM010000059.1:0-2432 GCA_035709545.1 Gaiellaceae bacterium
TGGACGTGCGCATGCCGGTGATGGACGGGGTCGAGGCCACGAGGCGGATCGTCGACAGGGACAGTGCCCCACGCGTCCTCGTGCTGACGACCTTCGACCTGGACGAGTACGTGTACGAGGCGCTCCGGGCGGGCGCGAGCGGCTTCCTGCTCAAGGATGCCCCCGAGGAGCAGCTCGTCGCTGGAATTCGCATAGTTGCCGAAGGAGGCTCCCTCTTCGCACCTTCGGTCACGCGCCGGTTGATCGAGCGCTTCGCCGGCACGCGTCCTGCAGCCCTTCCTCCCACCCTGTCTGAGCTGACGCCGAGGGAGCTCGAGGTCCTCGGCCTCGTCGCCCGTGGACTCTCCAACGGGGAGATCGCTGAGACGCTCGTCGTCAGCGAGCACACCGTGAAGACGCACGTCGCACACATCCTGCGCAAGCTCGACCTCCGCGACCGCGTGCAGGCGGTAGTCCTCGCCTACGAGAGCGGCATCGCAACCAGCTGAGCGGCCTGCCGATACCCTCGGCTGCATGGCCGCCCGCAACGAGCTGCGCAACGTCGCGATCGTCGCGCACGTCGACCACGGCAAGACGACGCTCGTGGACGCCCTTCTCTGGGAGTCGGGCGCCTTCCGCGCAAACCAGGACGTCGCCGAGCGCGTGCTCGACACAATGGATCTCGAGCGCGAGAAGGGCATCACGATCCTCGCCAAGAACACGGCGGTTCGCTACGGCTCCACCAAGATCAACATCGTCGACACGCCCGGCCACGCGGACTTCGGCGGCGAGGTCGAGCGGGGGCTGACCATGGTCGACGGCGTCCTCCTCCTCGTCGACGCGAGCGAGGGCCCGCTGCCCCAAACGCGCTTCGTGCTCCGAAAAGCGCTCGAGGCGCACCTGCCCGTGATCCTGGTCGTCAACAAGGTCGACCGGCCGGACGCGCGCATCGAGGCAGTCGTCAACGAGGTGTACGAGCTCTTCCTCGACCTCGACGCGGACGAGAGCCAGATCGAGTTCCCCATCGTCTACTGCAACGCGAAGGCAGGTCGCGCCTCGCTCACACCCGATCCGGACGCGCTCGAGCCGGATCTCCAGCCGCTCCTCGACCTCGTCCTCGAGCACATCCCGCCGCCCGAATACGAGGACGGGCACCCGCTGCAAGCGCTCGTCACGAACCTCGACGCGTCGCCGTACGTCGGCCGTCTCGCCCTCTGCCGCGTCGCGCAGGGGACGATGAGGCGCGGCCAGCAGGTCGCCTGGTGCCGCGCGAACGGAACGATCGAGCGCGCGAAGGTGACCGAGCTTTACGTCACGGAGGCGCTCGACCGGGTGGAGGCCGAGGAGGTCGGCCCGGGCGAGATCATCGCGGTCGCGGGCATCGCCGAGGTGACGATCGGCGAGACGCTCGCCGACCCCGACGATCCGCGCCCGCTTCCCGTGATCGCGGTCGACGAGCCGTCGCTGTCGATGACGATCGGCATCAACACGTCACCGCTCGCCGGACTGTCGGGCGACAAGCTCACTGCCGGCCTCGTGGAGAGCCGTCTGCGCGCAGAGCTCATCGGCAACGTGTCTCTCCGGGTCCTTCCCACCGAGTCGCCGGACGCGTGGGAGGTGCAGGGCCGCGGCGAGCTCCAGCTCGCCGTACTGGTCGAGCAGATGCGGCGCGAGGGGTTCGAGCTCACGGTCGGGAAGCCACAGGTCGTCACGCGTGAGATGGACGGCACCATCCATGAGCCCGTCGAGCGCGTGTCGGTCGACGCGCCCGAGGAGTACCTCGGTGTGCTGACCCAGCTCTTCGCGCTCCGTAAAGGACGTACCGAAGCGCTCGTCAACCACGGCTCCGGCTGGATCCGCATGGACGTCATCGTCCCCGCCCGCGGCCTCATCGGCTTCCGTACCGAGTTCCTGACCGAGACGCGCGGTACGGGCATCCTGCACCACGTCTTCGAGCGCTTCGAGCCGTGGTTCGGCGAGCTGCGGACGAGACCGACCGGCGCCCTCGTCGCGGACCGGCGCGGAACGACGACCTCACACGCGATCCTGAATCTGCAGGAGCGGGGATGGCTGTTCGTCGCGCCCGCGGTCGACGTCTACGAGGGGATGATCGTGGGCGAGAACGCGCGCGCCGAGGATCTCGACGTCAACCCGACGAAGGAGAAGAAGCTCACAAACACACGCGCGCCGTCTGCGGACGCGACGGTTCGACTGATTCCGCCGCGGCCGCTCTCGCTCGACCAGGCGCTCGAGTACATCCGCGAGGACGAGTGCGTCGAGGTGACGCCCTCCAACATCCGCCTGCGCAAGATCGAGCTGTCCGCGCAGCGCCGCCAGACCGCAGCGAGTCGCAAGTCCCGCGGGCTCGCGCCGGCCTGAGCTCGCCTACCCGGACTCGGCTGTCAGGACGCTTCGGCCTCGCGCCGCCGGCGTTTCTCGGCGTTGATCGCGCG
>DASTEM010000060.1:0-2599 GCA_035709545.1 Gaiellaceae bacterium
GTCAGCGAGTCGAAGGCGCGCGCCCAGTGGGGCGGGTCGGTCATCCCGAACAACGTGCTCGACGAGATGGCGCGCTACAGCAAGGAGATCTGGCCGACGATGCCGACGGTGCTCCGCACCGATCCGTCCGATCTCGAGGAGAACGCGGCGGCGTTCGGGACTTCTTGGCCTGGATGGCGCTGGAGGTATCTCGACGCTGCATCCGCGCGTTACCTCACACGCAAGGGATCTGTCGAGGCGTTTGCCGCAACCGAGCAGGCGTCAGCAACAAGGCAACGCCTCGCCCTCGTGGCCGGACTGAACGTCCTGAGCGGCGGGGACGGG
This sequence comes from Gaiellaceae bacterium, assembly GCA_035709545.1. Classification (GTDB taxonomy): domain Bacteria; phylum Actinomycetota; class Thermoleophilia; order Gaiellales; family Gaiellaceae; genus GMQP-bins7. The sequence goes on from DASTEM010000060.1 coordinate 325, forward strand.
TCGAGCGAGATCGGAAGCCCTCGAGCAGGAGCATGGGCGATGTCGCCCGACGAGCTGCTCCGCTACGGCAAGGCACTGCTCCTGGGCACCAGCGCCTGTGCGTTCGAGCTGTGGCGTTACGAGTCGCCGGGCTCTGAGTTCGAGAACGTCGTGTACTTCCGGCGACCCGAGATCAGCGAGGCGCTTCGGGAGCTGGCCGCCATCGCCTCCCAGCGCCCGCAACGCGCCTGCCGCCTGAAGTGACGTCCAGCTGTGGCAGTCCGGCGGGTGCAGGTGACACCACCCGCGATCCGGCGACGGCCGCTGTCGCCACGCAGAGCGACAGCAGGACCCAGATGGACTTGCTCTCCTCGAGCGAGAGCGACATCCCACCGATCGCGAGGAGGCTCGCCTGCGCGCCCCAATACCACGCACGCCAGCCGGAGAGCGATCGAATCCGGTTGACGACCGTCGCGATCAATGTGGCGAAGATGAGGAATCCGACGATCCCCGTCTCGACGAGCACCGAGATGTACGTGTTGTGGGCTTCCTTCTCGACGCCCTTGAACGTGCGGACGTCGTCCAGGTCGCGGGAGACCGCAGCACGGTGTGCGTCGAGACCCGAACCGGTGAGCGGCCGCTCGAGGAAAGCGTTGATGGACGCGACCCAGATTCCCCAGCGTCCACTGAGCGCGCTGCCCTCGCTCCCGAGCTCGGTCGCCGTCGTGGCCGACTCGATACGCGTCAACGGGCCGCGCGGCGCGTAGACCACGAGAACCAGGATCGCCGCGGCGAGCGTTCCCAGCGCCGCAAGCCGCTGTGCGGGACGCGCGCGCCGCAGCGACCAGAAGACGAAGATCGCGGCCGGGATGAGCGCCAGCGTCGCTCCGCGCGTTCCCGTGATCGCAACCGCGAAGAGGCCGACCGGCACGTATGCGAAGTTCAGCATCCGTCTTGCAGAGTTGCGTTGCAGGTGAGTCGGGCCTGCAGCCAGATACCACGCGGCAGGCACCGCGATCGCAACGATGAGCGCGATGCCGTCGACCTCGGTCCCGACGCCTCGCAGACGCTCGTGCTCCGGGAACCTCGCTTCCGGAGCGGACAGGAACTCGAGGACGATGCTGAGACTCGAGATGTACGCGCCGAGGACGTAGGCCTGGAGTGCCGTCTCGATCCTGCTCTCCGAGTCGCAGAGGTCCCAGATCACGAAGAGCATCACGAGGAGCTGCGTGTACGTGAGAAAGCCGCCGGTCGAGGCTTTGGCGTCGAGGCTCCAGTAGAACGTGAACCCGCTCCAGACGACGAGCAGGAAGTACGCCTTCTGAAACGTGTCCGGCTTGCGTATCCGGCCTCGCAGCACCACGGACGATGCCCAGACCACCGCCATCGCGAAGCCGATGGGCTTGCTCACTCGGCCAAGGTCGCCGAGCTTGATCGCGTTCTCCCACGGGACCGTGAACACGAACGCGATGGTCAGCCAGTAGGCGAGTGCGCGCATCTCGTCGGATTATCGGCTGCTCGCGACCTGTGATCCGTCCAGCAGCCTCTCGACGGCTCGACGAGTGCGTCGCTCGCGGTAGAGCCAGAGAGTCGGCCGGTACAGCCCGTGGCGCTTCACGCGCGAGAGAGTCAGATTGCGACGGTTGAAGGTCTTGCGAGCGGCGCCCCGGTACTCGCCGACTGCGTCTTCGAGGCCGGGCCCGTACTCGCGTCGGAATCCGGGATACAACTCGTTCGAGACGTATTCGTAGAGGGCGATATCTGCCTCGTTCGCTTCGACGAGCGACTGCAGCGAGCGAGGATCCTCGAGGAGCGACGCGGCGAGCGTGCCCTTCTTCGCGACGTTCACCGGCGAGTACGAGATGTCCAGGTCGGGCGCCCGCAGCGCCTTGAGCAGGACCATGGACTCGTCGAACCGCTCCGTGAGCCCGACGAACATCCCTCGCTTCGCGATGGTCTCGAGCGCGTCGTCAGTGCGTTGCGTGCCCGCGATCCTCTGGGTCTGCGCGTTGCGGAGCCAGTCCTGCTGGATCCAGTCCTCGAAGACCAGATCCTGCTTCTGCCGGTGGTCGACGTGGTACTGGAAGCGGGAGGCGCACAGCCTCACGGGATCGCGCAGGATCGTGAAGTAGGTGACGTCGGTACCGGGCTCGTGCAGGTCCACGTAGCCCGTGACGCGGTGCCCGGCGATGCTCGCAAGCGTCGGGTACAGCCGGCGGAGGAGCCGCAGGTCGGCGACCGAGAACGGAGGGTCATCGCGTGCGCCGTGCCAGGGCTCGACGTCGCAGTGGCGCGT
>DASTEM010000061.1:0-2394 GCA_035709545.1 Gaiellaceae bacterium
GGCGAAGAGGCGCTGGACGCGATGGCCCAGGCCTACGGGCTGATGCTCAGCACCGATCCCACGATGCTGCAGGCACAGCTGCAGACGTACGCGGCTGCGGTCGAGGACGAGGACGTTCGCCGAGCGGTGCGTGACGGATACGGCGACCTCTATGCGTACGTCGAGCGCGTCTCGGGCGCGTCAGCTGCTCGGCTCGCGCGGTTCTTCGCGAACGGGATGCTGTTGAACGTGATCGCAGCGATGGGATTCCACGAGGAGGCGGAGCCCGAGCCGTGGGCCTACCGTCTCATGACCGGATGCGGGGGGACAGAACAATGAAAGCACTCCTCTTTTTTGTCACACAGTTGAGTAAGCAGTCACTACATACAGACCGGAACAAGGCTGGGAGGTCAGGATGAAAGCCGGGGCACGGACCCTCTGGACATTCGCCATCACGTCGATCGCGCTCTTCATGGTCGTGCTCGACAACCTGGTGGTCTCGACCGCACTTCCCGTGATTCGCGTGGACCTCGGCGCTTCGCTCGAGGAGCTCGAGTGGACGGTGAACGCGTACACGCTGACGTTCGCCGTGTTCGTGCTCACCGGCGCCGCGCTCGGCGACCGCTTCGGTCGCAAGCGGATGTTCATGCTCGGCCTCGGGCTATTCACCGCCGCGTCCGCTGCCGCGGCGCTCGCGCCTTCGGCCGACTGGCTGATCACGGCACGCGCCGTGCAGGGCTTCGGCGCAGCGATCGTGACGCCGCTCACGCTGACCATCCTGAGCGGCGCCGTCGCGCGCGAGAAGCGCGGTCTGGCGCTCGGAGCCTGGTCGGGGATCGCCGGGCTTGCGGTCGCGATGGGCCCGCTCGTCGGCGGCGCCGTCGTCGACGGGATCTCGTGGCAGTGGATCTTCTGGCTGAACGTGCCCGTGGGAATCCTCCTGCTACCGCTCGCGCTGCTGCTGCGTGAGAGCACCGGTCCAGACAGGGCGCTCGACATCCCCGGGCTCGCGCTCGCCAGCGGCGGGCTCCTCGGGATCGTGTGGGGCCTCGTCAACGGCAACGGCGACGGGTGGGCGAGCCCCGCGATCGTCGGGGCGCTCGTTGCCGGCACCCTCCTGCTCGCGGCCTTTGTCGTGTGGGAGCTCCGCGCTTCGCAGCCCATGCTGCCGATGCGGTTCTTCCGCAATCGCGCGTTCGCGGCGGCCAACGGCGCGTCCCTGCTCATGTACTTCGGGATGTTCGGATCGATCTTCCTGCTCAGCCAGTTCTTCCAGACGGCCCAGGGTTACTCGCCGCTCGGCTCCGGGCTGCGCATCCTCCCCTGGACGCTCATGCCGATGTTCGTGGCTCCGATTGCGGGCGCACTCTCCGACAGGATCGGAGGTCGGCCGCTGATGGCACTGGGCCTCGCGCTCCAGGCGATCGGGCTGGGCTGGATCGCGGCCGTCTCGACCGCGACCGTGAGCTACGGGTCACTCGTGGGTCCTTTCATCCTCTCCGGAATCGGGATGGCGCTCTTCTTCGCCCCGGTCGCCAACGTCGTCCTCTCAGCGGTTCGCCCGCAGGAGGAGGGCAAAGCCTCCGGTGCGAACAACTCCATCCGCGAGGTCGGGGGAGTCCTGGGCGTGGCTGTGCTTGCCTCGATCTTCGCCCGCTACGGCGGCTACGAGTCGCCGCAGACGTTCACCGACGGGCTCGTGCCTGCGCTCTGGATCGGTGCTGGCGTTCTCGCGGTGGGCTCGGCCATTGCACTGCTCATCCCGCGCAAGCGCCGGCCGGCCGAGGTCGCGGAGATCGAAGGGGGGCTCGTCCCGCAGCTCGAAGCCGCCTAACGGCCCGAGCGTGAGCGGCGTCTCAGCCAAGAAAGACGGATGAAGCTCTCGACGCAGACCCTCGCCTCGGCCAGCGCCCGTCATCCGTGGCGGACCATCAGCGCCTGGATTGCGGTCTCGATCCTCGCGATGGTGGCGATTGCCGGCGGGCTCGGAAGCCTGACCACCGAGGGCGCTCCCACCAACAACCCCGAGTCTGAGCGCGCGATCGACGCGCGGTTCGAGGCCTTCCCGCCGAATCCGGACGAGATCGTCACGGACATCGTCGTGGTGCATTCTGAGGAGTACGGGGTCGACGATCCGCAGTTCGAAGCCTTCGTGGGCCGGCTTGTCAGCGGGAGCGGGACCAGGGCTCTCTCGCAGGCTCGCACGTACCTCTCGGAGCCGGGCGGGACACTCGTCTCGCGCGACCGGCACGCGACGATCGTGCCGATCGCGTTCTTCGGGGACGACGAGGTCGCAGCTGTCGTCGAGACGGTCGAGGCAGACGACGAGGACGACGCGTTCGCTGTCGCGATAACCGGGGAGCTGTTGCTCGATCACGACTTCAACGCGCTGTCGCAAGAAGACCTGGAAAAGGG
>DASTEM010000062.1:0-18824 GCA_035709545.1 Gaiellaceae bacterium
TTCGATGGACCATCGCCTCCGCGCGGGCACGCCGCGAGAAGTCGATGTCCGAGCGACTGGCCAACGAACTGATGGATGCACTCTCCCAGCAGGGTGGCGCATTCAAGAAGAAGGACGACATCTACCGGATGGCGCAGGCCAACAAGGCCTTCGCCCACTACCGCTGGTAGGCCCGAGTCGATGGGCACCGTCGCGACACCCGTAGCGCTCGACCGCGTTCGCAACATCGGGATCATGGCCCACATCGACGCGGGCAAGACCACCACGACCGAGCGGATCCTCTACTACACCGGGCGCACGCACAAGATGGGTGAGGTGCACGAGGGCGCGGCGACGATGGACTGGATGGCGCAAGAGCAGGAGCGCGGCATCACCATCACGTCCGCCGCGACGACCGCGGAGTGGCGCGATCACCGGATCAACATTATCGATACGCCCGGGCACGTGGACTTTACGGTCGAAGTCGAGAGAAGCCTTCGCGTCCTCGACGGCGCAGTGGCCGTCTTCGACTCGGTCGCAGGCGTTCAACCCCAGTCGGAGACCGTGTGGCGCCAGGCCGACCGCTACGGCGTGCCGCGCATCGCGTTTATCAACAAGATGGACCGCACCGGCGCCGACTTCGACGCGGCCGTCCAGTCGATGCGCGACCGTCTCGGCGCCAATCCGGTGCCGATCCACGTTCCGATCGGCAGCGAGGAGGCATTCGCCGGCATCGTCGATCTCGTCGACATGAAGGCGATCACGTACACGAACGCCCTCGGAACCGATCTTGTGGTCGACGACGTCCCAGTCGACCTCGCGAGGGCGGTTCAGGCCGCACACCACCTGCTCATCGACCGGATTGCCGAGTACGACGACGAGCTCACGGAGACGTACCTCGAAGACGAGAGCGCCGTGACTCCCGAGATGATCCGTCGCGCGCTTCGCAGGGGTACGCTCGCCGGGACGATCACGCCCGTGCTCGCCGGCTCGGCGTTCAAGAACAAGGGCGTGCAGGCGCTCCTCGACGCAATCGTCGATTACCTGCCGAGCCCGCTGGACGTACCGCCAGTCCAGGGTCTCGACCCCAAGAGCAACGACGAGGCGATCAGGTCTGCCGACCTCGACGCCCCGTTCGCGGCGCTTGCCTTCAAGGTCATGACGGACCCGTTCGTGGGCAAGCTCACCTACTTCCGAGTCTATTCTGGCCAGGTCAGGGCGGGCGACCGCGTCCTCAACACGACGAACGGCAAGACAGAGCGGATCGGGCGCATCCTGCAGATGCACGCTAACCACCGCGAAGAGCGCGAGGAGATCGGTGCAGGCGAGATCGCGGCGGCGGTCGGTCTCAAGTTCACGACGACGGGCGACACGATTGCCGTCGACTCGGCGCCGATCGTGCTCGAATCGATGTCGTTCCCCGACCCGGTCATCTCGGTCGCCATCGAGCCGAAGACCAAGGCCGACCAGGACAAGCTCAGCCAGGCGTTGCAGCGACTGGCGGAGGAGGATCCGACCTTTCGCGTCTCGTCAGACGAGGAGACGGGGCAGACGCTCATCGCCGGCATGGGTGAGTTGCACCTCGAGATCATCGTCGACCGCCTGTTGCGGGAGTTCCGCGTCGAGGGGAACGTCGGGCGTCCGCAGGTCGCCTACCGCGAGACCATCACAAAGCCGGCCGAGAAGATCCAGGGCCGGTTCGTCCGTCAGACCGGCGGCTCGGGGCAGTACGGCGACGTCCTCATCCACCTGTATCCGAATCCGGGCGAGGGCTACGAGTTCGTCGACAAGATCGTCGGAGGGAAGGTCCCCAAGGAGTACATTCCAGCGGTCGACCAGGGGATCGAGGAGGCAATGAGCTCGGGCGTCCTGGCCGGGTACCCGGTCGTCGACATCAAGATCGAGCTGGTCGACGGCTCGTACCACGAGGTCGACTCGAGCGAGCGCGCATTCAAGATCGCCGGCTCGATGGCGTTCAAGGAGGGCATGAAGCGCGCGAGGCCGAAGCTCCTCGAGCCGGTGATGGCCGTCGAGGTCGTTACACCCGACGAGTACCTCGGCGACGTCATTGGTAACCTGAGCGGCCGTCGTGGCCGGGTCGAGCAGCTCGAGCCGGTTGGTGGGTCGCAGTCGATCCGCGCGAGCGTTCCACTCGCGGAGATGTTCGGCTATGCGACCGACCTGCGCTCGATGACGCAGGGCCGCGCGACGTTCACGATGCAGTTCGACCGCTACGAGGAAGTACCGACCACGATCGCCGAGGCGCTCGTGGCCGGCGACAAGACAGCGTAAATCGACAGAAGACGAGCTCGGAGGATAGGAGCAGATGGCCAAGCAGAAGTTCGAGCGCACCAAGCCGCATGTCAACGTCGGCACGATCGGCCACATCGACCACGGCAAGACGACGCTCACAGCCGCGATCACGAAGGTTCTCGCCGAATCCGGCACTAACACCGAGGTGACGTCCTTCGACGCGATCGACAAGGCGCCGGAAGAGCGCCAGCGCGGTATCACGATCAACACGGCGCACGTCGAGTACGAGACCGAGAACCGGCACTACGCACACGTCGACTGCCCGGGTCACGCCGACTACATCAAGAACATGATCACGGGCGCCGCGCAGATGGACGGCGCGATTCTCGTCGTGTCCGCCGCCGACGGCCCCATGCCACAGACGCGCGAGCACATTCTGCTGGCGCGCCAGGTCGAGGTCCCGTCGATCGTCGTCGCGCTGAACAAGGCCGACATGGTCGACGATCCAGAGCTGCTCGAGCTCGTTGAGATGGAGGTCCGCGAGCTCCTGTCGAAGTACGAGTTCCCGGGCGACGACATCCCGGTCGTGCAAGTCTCGGCGCTGAAGGCGCTCGAGGGCGACGCGGAATGGACTCCCAAGATCCTCGAGCTCATGGCCGCGGTCGACTCGTACATCCCCGAGCCGGTCCGCGACGTCGACAAGCCGTTCCTGATGCCGATCGAGGACGTCTTCACGATCACCGGTCGCGGCACCGTTGTCACGGGCCGTATCGAGCAGGGGAAGATGTCGGTCGGCGAGGAGGTCGAGATCGTCGGCATCCACGCGGAGACGCAGAAGACCGTCGTCACCGGCCTCGAGATGTTCCTGAAGACGCTCGACTACGCCCAGGCGGGCGACAACGCAGGCGCGTTGCTTCGCGGTATCAAGCGCGAGGAAGTTGAGCGCGGTCAGGTGCTCGCGAAGCCCGGCTCGATTACGCCGCACACGCACTTCAAGGCCGAGGTGTACGTCCTCTCGAAAGACGAGGGCGGGCGCCACACGCCGTTCTTCAACGGCTACCGGCCACAGTTCTACTTCCGCACGACGGATGTGACGGGCTCCATCGCGTTGCCGGAGGGCCAGGAGATGGTCATGCCGGGCGACAACACGAACATGGAGATCCAGCTAATCCAGCCGATCGCAATGGACCAGGGCCTCCGCTTCGCGATTCGCGAGGGCGGGCGCACGGTCGGCGCCGGCGTCGTCACGGAGATCGTCGCGTAGGGGCGGGATTTCCCGCCCCACACCCATATCCATGGCGCAACAGAAGATCCGCATCCGTCTGAAGGGCTACGACCACCAGCAGGTCGACCGCTCGGCGTCCCAGATCGTGGAGACGGCGCAACGCACCGGCGCGACGATCACCGGGCCGGTTCCGCTGCCGACCGAGAAGAACGTCTACTGCGTGATCCGAAGCCCGTTCAAAGACAAGGACTCGCGCGAGCACTTCGAAGTGCGCACGCACAAGCGCCTCATCGACATCCACAGCCCCACCCCGAAGACGGTCGACTCGCTCATGCGGCTCGACCTACCGGCGGGCGTGGACATCGAGATCAAGCTGTGATGTCACTTCGTGACATCACAGCTCCGGGCGGGGCAAGGCCCGCCCCTACGCGGGTGGGGCTGGCTCCGCCCGCGCATGTAGGGGCGACGCATGCGTCGCCCGATCTGGAGCTGGCGTGAAGGGCATCCTCGGAAAGAAGCTCGGCATGAGTCAGGTGTTCGATCCCGATTCCGGCGTCATGACCCCGGTCACCGTCATCGAGGCGGGTCCGTGCCCCGTCGTCCAAGTCAAGACGGCTGCCGCCGACGGCTACGACGCCGTGCAGCTAGCGTTCGGGGAGGTCGCGGAGCGCAAGCTCTCGAAGGCAGAGGTCGGGCATCTGAAGAAGTCCGGGTTCGGCCCGCATCGCCACCTTGTGGAGCTCCGGGGCGAGAGTGGCGCCGAGGTAGGCGAGACGGTCACGGTCGAGTCGTTCCAGCCCGGTGACCGGATCAAAGTCTCGGGGATCTCGATCGGCAAGGGGTACCAGGGCACCATCAAGCGGCACGGCTTCACCCGCGGTCCCGTCTCGCACGGCTCGCACAACATCCGCAAGCCCGGCTCGATCGGCGCGTCGGCGTATCCCTCCCGCGTCTTCAAGGGAATGCGGATGTCAGGACGCATGGGCGGCGTGCGCGTCACCCAGGCGGGCCTCGTCGTGCACGACGTCGACATCGAGCGCAACCTCATACTCGTCCGGGGCTCGGTGCCGGGCGCGGCGAGCGGTCTCGTGGAGATCCGAGGCGTCTGATGGCTTCGTCCCCCAAAGCTCCCCTACTTGGCGGCGCAAAGCAAGCCGAGGTCTCGCTCGAGGCGTACGTGTTCGCGGCCGAGGTCAAGCCGCACCTTCTCCACGAGACAGTTCGCGCCGAGCTGAACGCCTCGCGCGCGGGAACACGGGGCGCGAAGAGTCGCGGTCTCGTCGCCGGCGGGCGCTCCAAGCCGTGGCGCCAGAAAGGGACCGGGCGCGCACGTGCTGGGACGAGCCGCGCGCCGCACTGGACAGGCGGGGGTGTCGCGTTCCCGCCGGAAATGCGCAACTTCGAGGTCAAGGTCAATCGCAAGGCCAGGCGCGCAGCGCTGCGGGGCGCTCTGAGCGATCACGCAAGCAACGGCACGCTCGCGATCCTCGACGGGTCGTCCTTCGACGAGCCGTCGACCAAAAAGGCGGCAGAGCTGCTCTCCGGTTTCGGCACTCGCCCCACGGTCGTCGTCGTCACCGAGGACGAGGAGGTTCTCGTCAAATCGTTCAGGAACCTCGAGAAGGTTCTCGTGACCGCACCGAGCGAACTCGAGGTCGCCGCCTTGCTCTGGGCGCGCTCGCTGGTCGTCAGCGAAGCAGCTCTCCCGCTCGTCCTCGCGCGTGCGGGCGCAGCGGTGGAAGAGGCGACTTCGTGAGCCTCCATCCCAATCAGGTCCTCCTTGCACCGGTGGTCTCGGAAAAGAGCTACTCGCTCATCACGGATCGCAAGTACACGTTCAAGGTGCACGAGGACGCGCACAAGACCCAGATCCGGCAGGCGGTCGAGGAGTTATTCGAGGTCAAGGTCCAGAGCGTGAACATCGTCAAGGTGCAGTCGAAGCCCAAGCGGCGCGGTCTCAGCAAGGGCCACCGGCCGGGCTGGAAGAAGGCGATCGTGCAGCTCCGTGAAGGCCACGAGATCGAGATCTTCGAAGGAGCGTCCGTATGAGGGCGGTCGCTCCCCGCACATCTCGCATGCTGGCTGCGGCTGCAACGCGTCGCATCGCGTCGTCCTCGGTCGCACCCGTACCTTTCAGGTACGACCGCTCCCTGCGTCCTAGCGCGGCTCGCGTTTCGCCGATCCAGCGCACGATCCGTACGGGGAGAAACCGCTGATGGCGTTGAAGAAATACAAGCCGACCAGTCCGGGGCGCCGCTTCATGGCGGTCTCCGGCTTCGAGGACATCACAAAATCCGAGCCTGAGAAGTCGCTCCTCGAGCCGTTGACGAAGAAGGGCGGCCGCAACAACCGCGGTCGGATCACGACGCGGCACCAGGGCGGCGGTCACAAGCGTCGCTTCCGCGCCATCGACTTCAAGCGGACGAAGGACGGGGTTCCCGCAAAGGTGGCTGCGATCGAGTACGACCCGAACCGCTCGGCGCGTATTGCGCTACTGCACTACGCAGACGGCGCGAAGGCGTACATACTGGCTCCGTCGCGCCTGCGAGTGGGTGCGACCGTCGAGTCCGGTCCCGAAGCCGACATCAAGCCCGGCAACGCGCTTCCGCTCGCGAACATCCCGACCGGCACGCTCGTCCATGCCGTGGAGCTCCGGCCGGGTCAGGGCGCTCGGATGGCGCGCTCTGCGGGCTCGGCCATCCAACTCGTTGCGAAAGACGGCCCGCACGCCGTTCTCAGACTCCCCTCCGGTGAGCTGCGCCGCGTTCTGCTCACGTGCCGCGCCACGGTCGGCCAGGTCGGGAACACGGATCACGCGAACCAATCGAGCGGCAAAGCCGGTCGCGCCCGTTGGCTCGGGAAACGCCCGACGGTACGGGGCTCTGCGATGAACCCCGTCGATCACCCGCACGGTGGCGGCGAGGGTAAGACGAAGGGCGGTCGCCATCCGGTCACGCCCTGGGGTGTGCCGACACTGGGCAAGCGCACGCGCCGCAAGCACAAGGAATCCGACACGCTGATCGTCCGCGGCCGCCGTCGCGGCAAGGAGAGGAAGCGGTAAGTGAGTCGCTCATCCAAGAAAGGGCCCTACATCCAGGATCGGCTGCTGAGCCGAATCGAGGCGATGAACGTCAGCGGGGAGAAGCGGATGATTCGCACCTGGTCGCGCGCCTCGACGATCTTTCCCGACATGGTCGGGCACACGATCGCGGTACACGACGGCCGCAAGCACGTTCCCGTCTTCGTGACCGAGCAGATGGTGGGCCACAAGCTCGGCGAGTTCGCACCGACCCGCACGTTCCGCGGGCACTCAGGCGATCGCCAGACACAGGTCAAGAGGAAGTAATGGCGGTCTCTGAAGACACGATGAAGGTTCGCGCGCAGGCCAAGTGGGTCCGCACGTCCGCGCGAAAGGCGCGCCTCGTGCTCGACCACATTCGGGGGCGCAGCGTCCCCGAGGCGCGCACGATCCTCGCCTTCACGCCGCGGGCGGCGGCGACGGACATCGAGAAAGTGCTGCGCTCGGCCGTCGCGAACGCCGAGGCGAACCACGGCCTCGACGGAGACGACCTGATGGTGGAGGCGGCGTACGCGGACGAGGGTCCCACGCTCAAGCGCTGGAAGCCGCGGGCTCGAGGTCGTGTCAACAGGATTCGCAAGCGCACGTGTCACGTGACACTCGTCCTGTCGGAGAAGCCCGAGGCGACCACACCGAGGCGACGCCGACGCACGGCCACGGCCGAGAAAGCCGCGCCCGAAGCTGCGGCCGGTGAGTCGAAGCCCAAGGCGACGACGCGACGGAAAAAGAAAGAGGCGGTGGCCTGATGGCGGTCAACTCCCTCGCATCTCGGGGCTGCACGCGCGCTGCAACGCCTCGCATCGCGGCGTCCTCAGTCGCACCCGTACAGAGAGACGGGGTTGGGGTCAGGCTTACTTCTGACCCCAACGCAATCTCCACGCGCTCCCTACGTCCTTGCGCTGCTCGCGTTTCGCGGCCTGCGGCCACGATCTACTCGGGAGGTGACCGCTAGTGGGCCAGAAAGTGCATCCCGGTGGGTTTCGCGTCGGCGTCATCCACGACTGGAAGTCGAACTGGTGGACCGGGAGAGCCGAGTACGCCGCGTACTTGCTCGAGGACGTCCGCATCCGCGAGCACATCCTCCGAAAGCTCTCCCATGCGGGACTCTCGGACATCTTGATCCGCAAGGACAAGCAGCGGATCACGGTCGACATCTACACCGCGCGCCCGGGGATCGTCATCGGGAAGTCAGGTGTCGAGGTCGATGCGCTCCGCAAAGAGCTGCACGCGATCACGAAGAAGAACGTGCACATCAACATCAACGAGATCAAGCGGCCCGAGCTCGACGCGAAGCTCGTCGCGCAGTCGATCGCCGAGCAGCTCGAGAACCGCGTCAGTTTCAGACGTGCGATGAAGCGGTCGCTGGCGTCTGCGATGCGGTCGGGTGCTCAGGGCATCAAGATCACTGCGGCCGGCCGACTTGGCGGCGGCGAGATGAGCAGGCGGGAGATGTACTCCGAAGGCCGCGTCCCGCTGCACACGATTCGCGCGGACATCGACTACGGGCAGGCTGAGGCGGCGACGACCTTCGGCAAGATCGGCGTCAAGGTCTGGGTCAACAAGGGCGAGATCATGCCCGAGGGCTACGAGGCGCCAGGCATGCGTGAAGGGCGACTCGGCGATCAGGATCAAGCGCGGCGTAGGCGCGGAGCCTCCTCGGAGGGTCTCGGCGCGTCGCGCGAAGGTCGCGGTCGCGCGGTCGATCGGGAGGGCCTAGGGCTCGCTCCGAGGCGAAAGCGTGGCGCTCGTCCAGGCGCTCGACCCGGCCAGCGACCGCGGAGGGATCTGGGCGTCGAGTCTCCCCCCGAGGCGGAGACGCCTGTCGTCGAGCCCGAGGCCGAAGTCGAGCTCACCGAGGCTACGCCGGAAGAACAGACCGAAGCTGCGCCCGACATCACTCCAGAGACGGAACCGGAGGGTGATAGCTGATGTTGATGCCGCGCAAGACGAAGTTCCGGCGACACCATCGTGGTCGTCGTGCGGGGACGTCAAAGGGGCAGACCACCGTGCAGTTTGGTGACTTCGGGCTCAAGGCGCTCGAGACCGGGTGGGTGACCAACCGCCAGATCGAAGCTGCCCGAATCGCCGCGACGAGGAAGATCCGCAGGACCGGGAAGGTCTGGATCAATCTCTTCCCCGACAAGCCCGTCACGAAGAAGCCGGCCGAAACACGCATGGGGTCGGGGAAGGGCTCGCCCGAGGGCTGGGTCGCAGTCGTAAAGCCGGGCCGCGTGATGTTCGAGCTTGCCGGAGTACCGGAGCCGCTGGCCAAGGAGGCGCTTCGCCTGGCCAGCCAGAAGTTGCCGCTCAAGACCAAGTTCGTGAGGCGGGAGGCCGATCTCTTTGAGAGCTAGAGAACTCCGAGCACTGACCGACGACGAGCTCGACCGCAAGATGGCCGAGACGCGCCAGGAACTCTTCAATCTCCACTTCCAGACCGCGACCGGCGTGCTCGAGAACAGCGCGCGGCTGCGGCATGCCAAGCGGGAGATCGCCCGCATCCTGACCGTGAAGAACGAACGCGACCGAGGAAAGACGTATGCCTGACAAGAGCGAGAAAGCGAAGAAGACCAAGACCACCGACGCCGAGACGGTCGAGGAGACCGAGACGCCGGCGGAGGCCGACGCGGGTGAACCAGAGGCTGCCGTCGAAGCGGAGCCGATGGTCGCCGAGGTCGAGGCCGAGGCTGCGGTCGAGGAAGAGCCCGCTGAAGTAGCGGCTGCTGTAGAGGAGGTAGCCGTAGAGGAGCTCGAGCCGATCGCCGCGGAAGCCAAGTCGATCGACGCCGACGCCGTCGAGCCTGCTGCCGAGGTTGCGGCCGACGTGGAGGAGCCTGCGCCCGCCGCGCCCGCCGAGGACATCGCCGAAGCCGAAGCTGCGCCAGCGCCCACGAAGAAGAAGAAGCGCCTGCCGCGCTCTCTACGTCCTCAACGCACGAGGACGAAGCGCCAGAAGCCGACGGAGCGCAAGCCGATCACGCGGCTGCCGAAGCCCGAGCATCAGCGGGGCCGCCGGCAGGAGCGTCAGGGGCGGGTCGTATCGGCAAGCGCGGACAAGACGATCGTCGTCCGGGTGGACGTGGCGAAGGTGCACCCGATGTACAAGAAGGTCGTCAAGCGCAGCTCGAAGTTCCATGCTCACGACGAGGAGAACCAGGCGAAGGTGGGCGATATCGTGCGCATCGTCGAGACGCGACCGGTCTCCCGCCTCAAGCGCTGGCGGCTGCAGGAGATCGTTGAGGCCGCGAAGTAATGACGGTCGACTCCCGCGCAGGTCGCAACCGCATGGAAACGGTGTCGGGGTCAGACTTAAGTCTGACCCCGACTCAGTCACCCAAGCGCTCCCTGCGTCCTTGCGCTGCTTGCGTTTCGCGGCCTGCGGGTGTGACCTGCACGGGAGGCGACCTGTGATCCAGCAAGAGTCGCGTTTGCGGGTCGCGGACAACACGGGGGCTCGCGAACTCCTGTGCATCCGCGTGCTCGGCGGCTCGCACCGGCGCTATGCGCGGGTGGGTGACGTGATCATTGCTACCGTGAAGACGGCCACGCCCCAGGGCGCGGTCAAGAAGGGCGAAGTCGTGCGAGCGGTTGTCGTTCGCACGAAGAAGCCCTACAGCCGGGACGACGGCACGCTCATCGGGTTCGACGAGAACGCCGCCGTCCTCATCGACACGCAATCCAACCCGCGCGGGACGCGCATCTTCGGGCCCGTCGCCCGTGAGCTGCGCGAGAAGAACTTCATGAAGATCGTCAGCCTGGCTCCCGAGGTGCTTTAGGTGCTCACTCAAGCGATGTCATCCACGTTCCTGACGGCTGCAAAGCGGCGCCATGCAGCGTCCTCAGTCGCACCCGTACGGGAAACGGTGTCGGGGTCAGACTCAAGTCTGACCCCGACGCAGTCTCCTAACGCTCCCTGCGTCCTTGCCTGGCTAGCTTGTCGCGCGCCAGCAACGCGGCAACATCACTTGAGGGAGCACTGAGATGACAACGAAGATGAAAGTGAAGAAGGGCGACCTAGTGCAGATGCTGACCGGCAAAGACCGCGGGAAGCGCGGCCGCGTGCTCGAAGCGCGTCCCTCGGAGCGCCGGGTCATCGTCGAGAACCTGAACGTCTCCAAGCGCCACACCAAGCCCCGCCCGATCCGGGATTCGTCGCGCATGGGCGGCGCGCAAGTCGTACCGGGTGGCATCCTCGACAAGGCGGCGGCGGTGCCGGTGTCCAACGTCATGGTCGTCTGCCCGGTCTGCGGCAATCCGACGCGCATCGGCATCGTCGAGAAGGAGATCAAGGGCGAGGTCGTCCGCGTTCGTGTCTGCAAGCGCGAGGGCTGCGGCCAGGAGCTCGACAAGTGATGGCTTCCGCACCCACAGCTGAGACGTACACGCCGCGGCTCAAGGAGCGGTACCAAAGCGAGATCCGGCCACGGCTCCAAGAGGAGCTCGGTGTCTCCTCCGTGATGCAGGTCCCGCACGTCACGAAGATCACGCTCAACATGGGCGTGGGCGAGGCGAAAACGGACGCGAAAGCGCTCGATGCCGCAATCGACGAGCTCACCGTGATCTCGGGCCAGCGCGCACAGGTTCGGCGTGCGACCAAGTCGATCGCAAGCTTCAAGCTGCGCGAAGGGATGCCGGTTGGCGCCCGCGTCACGCTGCGTGGAACGCGCATGTACGAGTTCCTCGACCGGCTCGCCTCGATCGCTCTGCCGCGCATCCGGGACTTCCGGGGTCTCGATCCGGAGTCGTTCGACGGCCGCGGCAACTACTCGATCGGAATACGCGAGCAGATCATCTTCCCCGAGGTCGACTACGACAGCGTGCCGTCGATCCGCGGGCTCGACATCGCGATAACAACGTCCGCGACGTCCGACGAGCACGGTCGCGCACTCTTGCGCGCTCTGGGCTTGCCGTTCGCTGCCTCGAGAAGGGAACCGTAACAGGTGCTCCTTCAAGCGCTCTCATCCCTGCCTCTGGCGGCTGTAAAGCTGCGCCACGCGTCGTCCTCAGTCGCGTCCATACGCTCTGGTATGGACGCTCCCTGCGTCCTAGCCTGGCTTGCTTTTCGCGCGCCAGAGGCAGGGCAAGAACACTTGAAGGAGCACTAATGGCCAAGAAGTCGCTCGTCGTCAAGCAGAAGCGGGAGAGCAAGCACAAGGTGCGGGCATACACGCGCTGCAACCGGTGCGGCCGCCCGCGCGCGGTCTATCGCAAGTTCGGCCTGTGCCGAATCTGCCTGCGAGAGCTCGCACACCAGGGCGCTGTTCCGGGAATGACGAAGTCGAGCTGGTAGGAGGGACCGAACGTGCTCACCGATCCGATCGCTGACATGCTGACTCGTATCCGCAACGCGAATCGCGCGCTGCACGACTCCGCGTCGATGCCCACCTCGCAGATCAAGGAGGAGATCGCGCGCATCCTCAAAGACGAGGGCTACATCAAGGACTTCAAAGTGATTCAGCTCAACGACGACAAGCAGAACCCGCTTCCGTACCGCACGCTGGTCGTCGAGCTGAAGTTCGCGCGCGACCGGCGCCGAGTCATCACCGACCTCAAGCGAGTCTCCAAGCCAGGGCGGCGCGTCTACGCCCGCAAAGACCGGCTCCCGCGCGTGCTCGGCGGGCTTGGCACCGCCATCATGTCCACCTCGAGCGGAGTGATCACCAACCGCCAGGCCGCCGAGCGCGGCGTGGGCGGCGAGGTCATCGCCTTCGTCTGGTAGCGATGTCGCGGATCGGTCGCAGACCCATCGAAGTCCCCGGCGGTGTCACCGTGGCAGTGTCGCCTGGCAGGGTCCAGGTGACCGGCCCGCTCGGCGAGCTGAGCCAGGTCGTCCCCGCACGTATGCAAATTGAGCAGACGGAGACGGAGATCCTCGTCTCGAGACCGACTGATCGAGGCGAGGATCGTGCCCTGCACGGACTAACGCGGACGCTGATCGCCAACATGGTCGAAGGCGTCACGAAAGGCTACGAGAAGCACCTCGAGATCCAGGGCGTCGGGTACCGGGCGCAGCTCAGGGGATCCGACCTGGAGCTCGCCGTCGGCTACTCGCATTCCGTGCTGATCCAGCCGCGGAGCGGCATCTCGTTCGACGTTCCCGTGCCGACACAGGTGGTCGTCAAGGGGATCGACAAGCAGATGGTCGGGCAGACTGCTGCCGAGGTTCGCAGGGTGCGACCCCCCGAGCCGTACAAGGGCAAGGGCATCCGCTACCGCGACGAGCAGGTTCGCAGGAAGGTCGGAAAGCGCGCATGAGTGTCTTGACGAAGCGTGAGGCCCGCGCGCGCCGGCACCGCCGGGTCCGCGGGAAGATCTCCGGGACCGCCGAGCGCCCGCGTCTCGTCGTCTTCCGCTCGAACCGCGGGATCTTCGCGCAGCTTGTCGACGACGAAACTGCACGCACGCTCGCCGCGGCGAGCTGGACCTCGATCGGTACGGTTTCCGGGTCGAAGACCGAGCAGGCCGCCGCCGTGGGCAAGGCGCTCGCCGCGGCGGCGAAGTCGGCCGGCATCGAGCGCTGCGTGTTCGATCGCGCCGGCTACCTGTACCACGGACGCGTCAAGGCGCTCGCCGAGGGCGCGCGAGAGGGAGGACTCCAGTTTTGAGCACGACCGAAACCCACGAATCCCGAGAGCTCAAAGAGCGGGTCATCGAGATCAACCGAGTCGCGAAGGTCGTCAAGGGCGGCAGGCGGTTCTCGTTCACCGCGCTCGTCGTCATCGGCGACGAAGTGGATCGCGTCGGCCTGGGCTACGGGAAGGCGCGAGAGGTTCCGTTGGCCATCTCAAAGGCCGTCGAGGACGCGAGGAAAAACCTCTTCACTGTGCCGAAGCACGGTCAGACGATCACACACGAGATCGTCGGCCGCTTTGATGCTGCGCGCGTCGTCCTGCGGCCTGCGAGCGAGGGCACGGGCGTTATCGCCGGTGGCGGGGTGCGTGCGGTGCTCGAGCTGGCCGGGATTCGCGACGTGCTTTCCAAGAGCATCGGTACCACCACTCCGATCAACATGACTCGCGCGACCGTGAACGGGCTACGCCGGCTGGTACGTCCTGAGGACGTCGCTCAACTCCGGGGCAAGACCGTCGCCGAGGTGTTGCCGTTCTCGCGTGCTGGCGCGCGCAAGAACGAAGAGGAACAGGCGGCTGCGGGAGCCGCACCATCGGACGCAAGCTCGGAACCAGCCGTCGAGGAGACGCAGGAGTGAGCTCCCTGAGGATCACGCAGGTCAGAAGCGGGATCGGCCAGTCGGACCGCCACCTCGGGACGTTGCGTGCGCTCGGTCTCGGCAAGATCGGCCGCAGCGCGGAGCACAAGGACTCACCGCAAATCCAGGGCATGCTGCGCCAGGTCAATCACCTCGTTCGGGTTGAGGGGAAGGCGTAGCGGTGAGCGACGAGCTCAATCTCTCGAACCTGAAGCCAGCCCAGGCCCGCAGGGACCGCAAGCGCATCGGTCGGGGGCCCGGCTCCGGCAAGGGGCGCTACTCGGGCCGCGGCATCAAGGGCCAGAAGTCGCGCGCGGGCTCGAACAAGATGCCTGCGGGCTTCGAGGGCGGTCAGATGCCCATCGACATGCGGGTGGGGAAGCTTCGTGGAAACACGTCCGCGGACGCGATGCCTATCGGGCCGTTCCGGACCTACAGCCAGCCGGTCAACGTCGCCGATCTCGAGCAGCGCTTCGAGGCCGGCGCCGACGTCACCCTCGAGGCGCTCAAGGCCGCAGGGTTGGTGCGGAAGCTCTCGGTCGACGTCAAAGTCCTGGGAGAGGGCGAGCTGACGAAGAAGCTCTCGGTCATGGCGCACTCGTTCTCGAAGTCGGCCGTCGAGAAGATCGAGGCGGCCGGCGGCACCGTCGTTCGCCTTCGCGAGCCCGTCGAACGGAAGCGGAAGCGCCACAAGGCCGCGGCTCCTGTCGCTGACGAGGCGCCGGTCGCCGACGAATCGGAGGCTCCGAGCGAAGCGTCGCCGGAGGCGGAGCAGTAGGCGATGTTCAGCTGGCTCGCGAACGCTTGGCGGGTCCCGGAGCTCCGCAGGCGTGTTCTCTTCACGGCCATGATCCTGGCGGTCTACCGGCTCGGATCGTGGATTCCGGCGCCTGGAGTCGACTCCCAGACGATCGAGGACTACTTCTCGGGCCGCGGCGACACGATCCTCGGTCTGCTGAACCTCTTCTCAGGAGGTGCGCTCTCTCAGTTCTCGCTCTTCGCGCTCGGGATCATGCCGTACGTCACCGCGTCGATCATCGTCCAGCTGATGACGGTCGTCATCCCGCGGCTCGCGGAGCTGCAGAAAGAGGGCGAGGCCGGCTACGCGAAGATCACGCAGTACACCCGGTACCTGACTGTCGCGCTGGCGGCGGCACAGGCGACGGGTTACGCGTTCCTGTTCCGCAACCAGGGAGCGCTTACGGCGGGCACGGGTGAGCTGGTTCTCATCGTCGTCTCGCTCACGGCCGGCACCGTGCTGCTCATGTGGATGGGCGAGCTGATCACGAAGCGCGGCGTCGGCAACGGGATCTCGATCCTCATTTTCGCCTCCATCCTCGTCGGCGCGCCCATCGGCATCGCGGCCTGGTGGAACGGTGGCCCGATGGAGAAGCTCTTCTTCCCGCTCATCGCGGTCGGGATCTGCGCGGCAGTCGTCTTCGTCCAGGAGGGCCAGCGCAGGATCCCGATCCAGTACGCGAAGCGGATGGTGGGCCGGAGGATGACGACGGGCGGCTCGACCTACCTTCCGCTCCGAGTCAACATGGCGGGCGTCATCCCGATCATCTTCGCCGCGGCGATTCTCGCGTTCCCGCCGACGATGGCGCAGTACTTCCCCGCGACGCAGGAATTCGTAAACAACTACTTCCAGCCGGGCGACTGGATCTACCTGCTGATCGAAGGAATGATGATCGTGGTCTTCACCTACTTCTACACGGCAGTCCAGTTCAACCCGGTCGACCAGGCGGACAACCTGCGCCGCTACGGCGGATACATCCCGGGAATCCGTCCCGGCCCCCCGACTGCTCAGTACCTCGACCGTGTGCTGTCTCGGTTGACCCTTCCAGGCTCGCTCTTCCTGGCTTCCGTCGCGGTCCTCCCAAGCCTGTTCATCGCGTACGGCGGGTTCTCGCAGGCGAGCGCCGGCGCTCTCGGCGGCACGTCCGTCCTCATCGCGGTCGGCGTCGCGCTCGACACCATGCGGCAGATGGAGTCGCAGATGATGGCGCGCTCCTACGAGGGCTTCCTCAAGTAGGGGCGACATATATGTCGCCCGTACGAACGGCCTCCCTTCAGAGCGATCCATGAGGATCTTGATTCTCGGCCCTCAAGGTTCCGGCAAGGGGACGCAGGCCAAGCGAATAGGGGCGCTGCACGGGACACCGCACGTCGCGACCGGTGACATGTTTCGCGCAGCCGTCGCCGAGGGCTCCGAGCTGGGCGTGCGCGTCGCGCCGATCCTCGAGGCCGGCGAGCTCGTCCCCGACGATCTCACGATCGAGCTCATCCGAGAACGCCTCGCCGAGGAGGACGGGTTCGTCCTCGACGGGTTCCCACGAACCGTCCCGCAGGCCGAGGCTCTCGACGTCATGCTCGACGAGATCGGAAAGCCGCTCGACGCGGTGATCCTCCTCCGGGTCTCGGACGAGGTGGCGACGTCTCGGCTGCGAGCGCGGGCAGCTGCGGAGGGCCGGGCCGACGACTCTCCGGACGCGATCCGGAACCGACTCCGGCTCTACCACGAGCTGACCGAGCCTGTCGTAGAGCGCTATCGAGTCGAAGGGACGCTACTGGTCATCGACGGTGACCATCCGATCGACGAGGTCGGCGCCGCGATCGAGGAGGCGCTGGCGCGCGTGGGAGCACGATCGTGATCATCCGCAAGAGCGCGCGCGAGATCGAGAAGATCGCCGCAGCCGGCGGGCTCGTCGCAGACACGATCGCACTCGTCGGCACGCTGCTCGTGCCGGGCGTCACCACCGAGGAGCTCGACACCGCCGCCGGTGCTTTCATCCGCGCGCGTGGCGGCATCCCGACCTCGGAGGGGTATGGACCCTCCGGCCGGGAATACCCGAAAGCGATCTGCATCTCGCCGAACGACGTCGTCGTCCATGGCATCCCGGACGGCTACGTGGTCTCGGAAGGCGATCTCGTAACGATCGACGTCGGCGTCACCTTGGACGGCTACATCGCCGACAGCGCGTACACGTTCGGGGTGGGAGAGATCGAGCCCGAGCATCAGAGCCTGCTCGACACGGGCCAAAATGCGCTCGCGGCCGGCATCGCCGAGGCGGTCGACGGGAACCGGGTGGGCGATGTCTCGCACGCCGTGCAGACCGTCGTCGAGCGAGCCGGGTTCTCCGTCGTGCGCAGCCTCGTCGGCCACGGGGTCGGGCGGCACTATCACGAGGAGCCACACATCCCGAACTTCGGACAGCCCGGCCGCGGGCCGCGTCTTTCGGAGGGGATGACGATCGCCATCGAGCCCATGATCACGGCCGGCGACTCCGAAGTCATCCTCATGGACGACGGCTGGACGATCAGTACGGCCGACGGGTCGATCTCGGCGCACTTCGAGCACACGGTCGCCATCACGAGCGACGGCCCGCGCATTCTCACCCCCCGCGTGGGGCTCGCGAGGAGTGTCGAGGTCTGAGGGCGGGCACCTCGCAGGGCGCGAGGCTCCTGCCGTAGACGCTGTGGTACGATGAGCGGCCGCGGCGCCGGGCTGCAGATTTGCGTCGCCGTATAAGCGTCGGCCCCAGAGGCTCGTTCTGGATCCGGCTCCCTACTCACGACCGAAAGGCGTCGGCTGTACGAGGTTGAGGCTGGGCACGAGAGTGGCAGTCAAGGAAGAGAAGATCGAGATCGAAGGCGAGGTGGTCGAAGCGCTGCCCAGCACGATGTTTCGGGTGCAGCTCGACAACGGCCACAGCGTCCTCGCTCGTATCTCCGGGAAGATGCGCAAGCACTACATCCGCATCCTTCCGGGCGACCGCGTCAAGGTCGAGCTCTCTCCCTACGACCTCACCCGCGGCCGCATCACCTTCCGGATGAAGTAACGACCCAGATGAAAGTACGCCCATCCGTCAAGCCCATGTGTGAGCGCTGCCGCGTGATCAAGCGGCATGGTCGCACGATCGTGATCTGCTCCAACCCTCGGCACAAGCAAAGGCAGGGCTGAGCACGTGGCACGAATCGCCGGCGTCAACCTTCCCACGCACAAGCGGCTCGAGATCGGGCTGACCTACATCTACGGCATCGGCCGCTCGACGGCGCAGAAGACCATTCGCGCGCTCGAGCTCGATCCGGATCAAAAGGTGCGTGACCTCACGGATGAAGAGGTCACGAAGCTCCGAAACTACATCGACTCCGAGCTCGAGGTGGAGGGCGACCTGCGGAGAGATCGCGGGCAGGCGATCAAGCGCCTGACCGAGATCGGCAGCTACCGGGGAATCCGGCATCGCCGCGGTCTTCCGGTTCGAGGGCAGCGGACGAAGACGAACGCGCGCAGCCGCAAGGGCACGAAGAAGACCGTCGGGCGCGGCAAGAAGGCAGCCGCCAAATAATGGCGCCTCCTCGCAAGTCCGCGACTCGGGGTCGCACACGGCGCCGGGTCCGGAAGAACATCGCCATCGGCCAGGCGCACATCAAGACGTCGTTCAACAACACGATCGTCACGCTGACCGACGGCGAGGGGAACGTCATCGTCTGGGAGTCGGCCGGCTCCGCTGGATTCAAGGGTTCGCGCAAATCGACCCCGTTCGCCGCGCAGGTCACCGCCGACAACGCCGCGCGCAAGGGGATGGAGCACGGGCTCCAGAAGGTCGAGGTGTTCGTGAAAGGTCCTGGTTCCGGGCGAGAGACCGCGATCCGGTCGCTGCAGGCTGCAGGTCTCGAGATCCTCGGAGTCAAGGACGTCACGCCGCAGGCCCACAACGGTGTCCGGCAGCGCAAGCGGAGGCGCGTCTAGTGGCTCGCGACCTCGGTCCGAAGTGCCGCCTCTGCCGGCGCGAAGGGCTCAAGCTGTTCCTGAAGGGCGAGCGCTGCCTGACCGAGAAGTGCGCGATCGAGCGGCGGAGCTATCCGCCCGGAGAGCACGGCCGGGGCCGCATCAAGCAGTCCGAGTACCTGCTGCAGCTGCGCGAGAAGCAGAAGGCTCGCCGCTACTACCAGGTGCTCGAGAAGCAGTTCCGCAGCTACTACGAGAAGGCTTCGCGGCAGGACGGCGTCACCGGCGAGAACCTGCTGCGCCTGCTCGAACGCCGCTTCGACAACGTCCTCGTCCGCCTCGGTTTCGC
>DASTEM010000063.1:0-3562 GCA_035709545.1 Gaiellaceae bacterium
TCAAGCGGCGCCTGCCGAGCGAGGAGCGCCCGCTCGAGAAGATGGGGAAGAAGCTCGTCGCCGTGCGTGATCTTCCCGCGGGGCACGTCCTCGGCCCCGGTGACGTGGTCGCCAAGTCGCCTGCCGACGGCGGGCTGCCACCGTACGAGCTCGACGGGCTCCTTGGACGAAGGCTCGAGCACGCGCTCGCCGCGGACCAGGACGTCACGTTCGAGGACGTCGAGCCGGCCGGAGAGTTGGCCGCGCGCGGCGCCGAGCGGGCGTGATCGACCTTACGACGGTCCGCTTCGCCGTTTTCGACTTCGACGGGGTCTTCTCCGACAACCGCGTCTGGACGAACGACCAGGGCGAGGAAAGCGTCGCGTGCTTCCGCGGGGACACGTACGGCCTTCGACGCCTCGACGAGGTCGGCGTCCAGTACCTGATCATCACGTCGGAGACGAACGACGCGGTCGCGGCCCGCGCGCGAAAGATGCGCGTGGACATCGTCAAGGGCATCGAGGACAAGCTTCCCGTGTTGCATGCCGAGGTCGAGCGCCGCGGTGTCTCGCTCGCGGAGACGTCCTACCTCGGAAACGACGTCAACGACGCCGAGTGCCTTGCTGTCGTGGGACTCCCGGTCGTGCCGGCCGACGCCTGGGCGGAGGTGGTTCCGCTCGCGCGGCTGGTTCTCACGCGCAACGGCGGGCACGGCTGCGTTCGGGAGTTCTGCGACGCGATCTGGAACGCGAAGCGCGAGGCCGCATGACGGATCCGCTGTTCGACCTCTCCGACCGTGTTGCCGTCGTGACCGGTGGCATGGGTCAGCTGGGGCGCGTCTACGCGGCGGGGCTCGCAGAGCGGGGGATGCGCGTCGCGAGCTTCGATGTCGCGCCGGGCGAGGCTCCCTCTGGAGTGAAGGCCTTCGCGGTGGATATCACCGACCGGGCAGCGATCGAACGCGCGCTGGACGAGATCGAGGCCGAGTGGGGAACACCGCACGTCCTCGTGAACAACGCCGGTCTCGACTCACCGCCCGATGCGCCGGCCGAGGAGGTCGGCCCTTTCGAGGACTTTCCAGAGGATGCCTTCGATGCAGTGATGGACGTCAACGTGAAAGGCACGCTCCTCTGCTGCCAGGTCATCGGAGGGGCGATGGCACGCGCTGGTCGAGGCTCGATCGTCAACATCGGCTCGGTCTACGGGCTCCTCTCGCCCGTGCAGGACCTGTACGAGTTCAGGCGGGAGGCGGGCGAGACCTTCGTGAAGCCGGTTGCCTACTCGGTCTCGAAGTCCGCGATCCTGAACCTCACGCGCTACCTCGCGACGTACTGGGCCAAGCAGGGCGTGCGAGCGAACACGCTGACGCTCGCCGGAGTCTGGAACGACCAGCCATCCGAGTTCCTGGAGGCCTACGCGGCGCGCGTTCCGATGGGGCGGATGCTTCGGGCAGACGAGGCGCTCGGCGCGGTGGTCTTTCTCGCATCCGACGCGTCGTCGTACGTCACCGGCGCGAACGTCGTCGTCGACGGCGGCTGGTCTGCTTGGTAGTCGCCGAGGAGATCCTGAACCTCATCGGCGGTAGCACGTCGCCGGCGACATCGGGGCAGTGGCTGGAGAAGCACCGGCCCGTAGACGAGACGCTTCTGTGTCGGGTCGCTCGCTCCGGTGCAGAGGACGCCGCGGCCGCAGTCGCTGCCGCACGCTCTGCTCAGCCGGCGTGGGCCGAGCGAACGCCCGTCGAACGAGGGAACGTCGTCCGAGAACTGGCACTGCGACTGCGCGAGCGCCGCGAGGAAGCATCGGCGATCGTCGTCGAGGAGACCGGCAAGCCGCTCGAGCTTGCTCTCGGTGAGACAGACGCGGCGATCGAGATGGGGCTCTTCGTCGCCGGGGAAGGGCGGCGCTCCTACGGCCGCACGACCACGGCGAGCACGCCTCACCGCACCGTCTTCACCGTGCGCCAGCCGCTCGGCGTCGCAGCGCTGATCATGAGCTTCAACACGCCGCTTCCGAACGTTGCGTGGAAGGCGTTCCCGGCGATCTTCTGCGGAAACGCGGCGATCATGAAGCCCTCGGAGCACACTCCTGCGTCGGCCTCTCTTTTCGTGGACCTTGCACTCGAGGCGGGTGTCCCGGACGGCGTTCTGAACGTCATTCACGGTCTCGGCCCCGAAGCCGGCGCCCCGCTCGTCGAGCACCCCGGCGTCGACCTCGTCAGCTTCACGGGGTCAGCCGCAACCGGCCGTTGGATCAACGAGACCGCAGGCCGGCGGCTGGCGAAGGTCTGTCTCGAGCTCGGTGGCAAGAACGCGCTCGTCGTGTGCGACGACGCAGACCTCGACGCAGCCGTGCGTTGGGCGCTCGCGTCCGCCTTCTCGAACGCGGGTCAGCGCTGCGCTTCGGCGAGCCGCCTCGTCGTCGTCGACGCCGTCTACGACGTCTTCCGTGATCGCCTCCTCGAGGGCGTGCGAGACCTCGAGCCGCAGCCCGTCATCAGCCGCGAGAGCCTCGAGCGGATCTCCGAGGTCGTCGCGCGGGCGGTGGAGCACGGAGCCACGGTGCTCGCAGGCGGCGATCGTCTCGACCGCCCCGGATGGCACTTCGCTCCCACCGTGCTCGAAGATGCCGCGCCCACCGCGGAGATCTCGCGCAGTGAGCTCTTCGGGCCGGTGACGGTCCTCTACCGGGCCGCCGACCTTGACGAGGCCATCGCGCTCGTCAACGACTCGCCGTACGGGCTCACCGCAGCGATTCACACGGCGAGCGTCCATCGCGCCATGCGCTTCGCCGAGCGCGTCCAGGCCGGGGTCGTGGTCGTGAACGCGGGAACGCACGGCTCGGAGCCGCACGTGGGCTTCGGCGGCGTCAAGGACTCCGGAACGGGCTGGCGCGAGGCGGGAGTCGAGGCGCTCGACGTGTACTCGGATCTGAAGGTTGTGAACCTGGTCACCTACCCCAACAACGCATGAGCCGCACCGTCGCCATCCTCGGCCCCGGGGCCGTCGGAGGCTCGCTTGCCGTGCGGCTCTCGCTGGCGGGAATCCACACGATCTGTGTCGGTCACCCGGAGGCGGTGGGTCTGATCGCGCTCGCAGGCCTCGTGGTCGAGTCGCCCTATGGCACGCTCACCGCTCGGACGGAGGTCTCCGAGCAGCTCGTGAAGCCTGTAGAGCTGCTCCTCGTGACGGTGAAGGCGCCTTCGTTGGAGCTGGCGATCGAGCGCATCGATCCCTCGGCCGTCTCCGAGGGCGTCGTGATTCCGCTGCTCAACGGCCTCGAGCACATGGAGCCGCTTCGAGCGCGCTTCGGCGCGCGCGTCGCTGCGGGGACCATCTCGCACTTCCAGGCGTACCGTCCCGGACGGGTGCAGATCATCGAGACCACGCCCTCCCCCGTCATCACCGTTGCCTCCGAGACGCTGTCACGCACCGAGGTCGACGTCGCCGTCGATCTACTGCGTCAGGCGGGGCTCGACGTGCGGATAGGGCAGGACGAGAAGCGCGTGCTCTGGCACAAGCTCGCGAGGATCGCGCCGCTTGCAGCGGCCACGGCCGCGTCCGGCCGTACCGTCGGCGAGCTG
>DASTEM010000064.1:0-9296 GCA_035709545.1 Gaiellaceae bacterium
TGCGCAAGTGGTTTAACACGGCGCCCGTGTCACCCATGAAGGGAGCGTGCTCGTCGCCGGGAAGCTCGACAACCTCCGCGCCCGGGATTCTCTCGCCGATGTAGCGGGCCTGTTCGACCGCCTCCGAGGTGTCGGCTGTCCGATGCATCACCAGCGTCGGGACACGAACCGTCGGGAGAACGGCCCGGATGTCGAGGTCGGCAGCCACTCGGTCGATCGCCAACGCCGCTCCGGGACTCGCCGACAGTCGCGCGTAGCGAGCCCATGCGCGGACTCGGTCCGGGTCGGACTGAATGGGCGACGCCGCCAGATAGGTGTCTGTTCTCCAGAACTCCTCCGTTCCCCACTTGTTCTGGATGAGCGACCGAAACGCGTGAAGCCGCTCTTCCGGCCACCCCCATGGATAGTCCCAGGACGCGCTGTACTTCGCCCAGATGCCGAACGTGACGAGCGCCGTAGTCCGTGCCGGATGCGATGCTGCGAACAGCACGCACCGGGCGCCCCCCTCGTCCGACCCGAACAGGACTGCGCGTTCGCTTCCGGCGGCGTCCATGACAGCGCGAATGTCGTCCATGCTCACCTCGAGCGCCATGGAGTCGCTCGTGGAGGGGCGGTCGGACAAGCCAGCACCTCGTGAGTCGAAGACGATCAGCCGTGAGAAACCTGCGAGCTCCCTGAGAAACTCGCCGAGGTCGGGCATCTCCCAGATGCATTCGAGGTTCGAGAACCAACCGGACACGTACACGAGGTCGAATGGGCCGTCGCCGACGACTTCGTACGCGATGTGGAACCCGTCCACGGTTTTCGCGTACCGGATAGACCGAGGCGACACGGAGCGATGTTAGAAGAGCGTCGGTCGTTCGGGCGGAGGCTCGATGCCTCCGGTCGCTGCGACTCCGGCTCTGTCGAGGAGATCGCGCAGGATTGCCGCGCTGCGAGGGGCAAAGTCGTCCCGGTTGTTGTTGAAGAGGGCGTAGACCTCGTCCGCCTGTTCGGCGAGGCCCGCCAGCTTCTCTACCCACTCGGCGAGCTCTTCCGCGGAGTACATCCAGTCGAAGCGCTGCCACGACTTCTCCGAGCGGATGTTCCAGGTCTTCGCGTTTCGGCCGTGGAAGCGGACGTAGGCGACACGGTGCGTCGCCGCGGCGAGCGGAGGCACGACGTTCGAGGCTCGTGTCCGCGGAGCGTCGACCGACACGTAGGCGAGCCCGTGGCGCTCGAGGAACGCGAAGGTCTCGGCGCGCTCGTCCTCTTCGAGCCACGAGCGGTGGCGGAACTCGATGAGTGGGACGAGCGGGTCGAGCAGCTCGCGGACGCGGGCGAGCTCGTCCTTCGCCTCCGCCGACTTGACGAAGCGCGGGTGGTACTGGAGGAGGACTCCGCGGAGCTTCCCCGAGAGCTCGAGCGGCTCGATCGAGGCGCGGAACTCGGCGAACGCCTGCTCCTGCTCGGCCGGCTCGTGCCCGGTCATAGATGCGTGCGCCTTCACGTGGAAGACGAACTCGGGCGGGGTTCGCTGCGCCCAGCGTCCTGTGACGGCCGGATCGGGGAGGTGATAGTAGGGCGAGTCCACCTCGACGGTGTCGAAGCGCCCGGCGTAGTACTCGAGCCGCGCCTTCGACGTCGAGACTCCGCGTGGATACCACGTCTTGACGAGGCCCTCGTCGGCGAAGCTGCACGTGCCGAGTCGGACGGTCGCGGACATCAGCTGAGCATAGGGTCCAGCAGGGGTCAGACCCGTGGGGCCTGACCCCGTAGCGGAAGGGTCTGACCCCACGGGGTCAGACCCCGCGGTTCTACCGCTTCTTGACGACCTTGCTCTGCGCCGTGAACCCGTTCACCGTCGGGTTCACGCACGGAACGGGCGCGAGCAACGGTGTGAGCTGCGTGCAGAGCGGTGCTGCCGAGCCCGCGGCCGCGACTGCGTTTGCGCGGAAGAACGTTCCTGTCTTGGCTCTGAACGTAAACCGTCCGTTCGCGGCAACCTTCGCCTTGCCCAGCCGCTTGAGGCCGGTCTTCTTCGCTGCCCCGAAGATCGTCACCGTTGCGCCACCACGAGCCTGCCCCGCCTGGGTCACCGAGCCGCTGAGAGTCGCGCCATTGCCGGACTTCTTCGCGGCGAGAGTCACCGCGCCGGGTGCGATCGCAGCCGGCGACGCGACCGTGCCTGCGACGTTCACCTGGCCCACGAGCGGCGTGTACGGAGTCCAGAAGCTGACCCATGCACCGACGGCGATGGTGCTGAAGACGCCGTTGATCGCCAGCTCGGCGCTGTACACCTTGGCGCCGAAGGTCGCGCGTCCGGGCGTCCCCGGAGGCAGATCCGGCGGCGGCAGGCAGATCTGGATGTACGCCGGGCCGAGCGCCGTCTGGGCTCCTGCGGTCGGGACGAGGTACGTCGGCACCGTGAGCGTCTGGCCTGCGGCGGTGAGCACCATCGCCCAGATCGCCGTCGGCGTTGCTCCGCCGGTGCACTGTGTCACGGTTGCGGCCGGAATCTGACCCGGCGCCGTGACGACGAGCTGGCCTTCGAGCGGGAGATCCGCTCCCGCTAGATCGAGCGCCTTCACGATGGCCTTGACGGGCCCGAGAACCGTGCCGGGAGCCTGGGTCGTGGTGAGCTGCGTCCCCGACGGGGCGTAGATCCGGACGCTCGCGGTCGGATCGTCGTCCGGGCTGAGCGTCACCTTGATCGTGGAGGTCGCGCCCGCCTGGGTGATCTGCAGCTTCGGCGACGTGTACGCCGCGAGTGCGGCGGGCACTGCGATAAGCGCCGCCAGGGTGGCGATTCCGATCACAACGGTCGAGATTCGTCCTTTCATCTGCCCTCCTCTGAGAGTGCCGAGTCTTTCACAGCGGGAGTACGAGGTCATCCTTTCGCACGGAGGAGGCTGCTCGCCTTTACCCACTGCTTGTTGTCGTAGCGATACAGGTACACGTGCTCCATCGGCCGGTAGTCGGTCCGCGAGGTCTTCAAGCGGATGCCCGGGAGCATGAACGGGTTCGCCGTGGTGTCGAGGCTCTGCGCAGCCTTCAGGAGCCCAGCTCGAGTGAGGTTCTTCCCCGCCTTGCGAAGGGTCTCGACCATCGTCCAGGCGACCGTCATCCCGTACCAGTTGTAGACGTCGGTCGGCCGACCCGACGGGTTGTACTTCTTCATGATCGAGCGGTAGAGCGCGACGATCGGGTCCTTCGCCCAAATCGGATCGTTCGGGTTCTTGACGAACGCGATCGAGAGCGCCCCCTTCGTCAGCTCGGGCGCATTGAGTCGTGCGATCCCCATGATCGTCGGCTCGATCGAGATGGCCGCGATGTACACCTGCGGCTTCCAGCCGAGCTTGTGGGTCGCCGTGATGGCGTTGATGAAGAACTTGGGCGTCGTGAAGAGCATCAGGGTGTCCGCGCCCGATGCCTTCAGCAGCGCAACCTGGCCGGAGACGTCCGCGCCCGTGAACTCGTACGACTGCTTCGCGACGATCTTCGGCCCTTTGTTCGCGATCGCTCGCGTGAGCCCGGTGAGCATGTCGAGGCCGAGCTCCGTGTTCTCGTACAGGACCGCGATGCGCGCGCGCGGACGCGTCTTGACGAGGTTCGCGCCGTACACGTCGCCCTCGCCGCGATAGCTCATGAGGAAGCCCATCGTCCACGGGTAGCGCGTGAAGCTCTTGCCGATCGCCTGCGAGCCGTCCCCGACCCAGAGCTGCGGAACCTTCTGCGCGTTCAGGTAGTCGCGAATCGCGAGGTTGCTCGCGGTCCCCGTGCTGTTGAAGATCGCGAACACCTTGTCCTGCTCCACGAGCCGGCGCGTGAGCTGAACCGTCTGCGCCGGGTTGTACGCGTCGTCGTAATAGCGGTACTCGACGGTGCGCCCGTTGACGCCGCCCTTGGCGTTCACGTAGTCGAAGTACGCCTTCGCTCCCGGTCCGACAGCTCCGAAAGCTGCCGCCTCGCCGGTGAGCGGGACGGTGCCGCCGACGAGAACGCTGGTCGGCGTCACTCCCGGGTCGGCTGCGGGAGACGCCCCGGCCCCCGCCGCCACGGCCAGCGCGACGATCCCTGCGACCGCGACCCGTGCGGTCACTTGCTGACCGGCGACCGCAGCCCTGGGATCTTGAGGACCGCCGTCCCGACCCGGACGCGCGCGCTCGGGGCCATGGGCAAGTCGAGGTAGAGCAGGTTGGACGTCGATTGAGCGGTCGACGACGACGCAAGCGTGAGCGTCAGCTTCGAGCCCTTGGGGACGAAGGTCGCCTGGTTGATGAGCTGGATCGTCACGGTGCGCGCGCCGTTCTTCGTCGGGGCGCCGCCGGCGCTGACGACGATCTCCTTTCCCTTCGGCGTGCGTGCCGTGAGCACAGCGACGAGACGCGACCAGCCGCCGCTTGCGGCGACCGAGGTCGTCACCGTCGGCGAGCCGAAGATCTCGATCGCTTTCCGGAGTGGTGCCGTCGTGCGAACCGCCTTCCCGCTCTTGGCGAACGTTGTGACGCCGGGGAGCGCGAACGTCGAGGTTGTCGTCCTGGGCAGAGACGCGTTCCACGGTGCCGCCTGCGTCGAGCCCTCTGGAGCCACGGAGACGCCCGGAACGCGTGCGCATGCCCCGCTTCGCAGGTAGCAGTCGAACCATGCGTGGATCTGCGTCATCAGCGCAGCGGTGTCGGATGCCGGGAACGTCGACGGCGCATGGCCGTGGAGCCCGAGGTAGAGCAGCTTGGGCCCGGCTAGACGCTGGAGCGCTCGGGACGCTTGGTCGATCCCGAACAGGAAGTCGCGGCGGCCCTGCGCCATGAAGACGGGCGTCGTCACCGTGCTGAGCTTCGAGAGGCTCGAGCGCGCCTCGGCCCACGGACGCACGACTGCGGCGTTGCCGGCGAACGCTGCCGCCTGGATCGCATCGAGTGACGGCTCGCGCTTCGCGGGTGGAATCGAGCCTGCGAGCCCTGCCACGAGCCCGGACTTCACGAGGCCTTGCGGCATGAGCGCCGAGTAGAGGTCGGTCCAGGTCTCGACGGTGACCACCGCCGCCCACGGGACGCCGGCGACGAGCGAGTTGAAGATCGCTCCGCCGCCGTACGAGATGCCCCAGGCCCCGATTCTCGTATCGGAGATGTCAGAGCGGGCAGCCAACCACGCGTGCACGGCGCGGGTGTCGGCGACCTCGCGGGGCCCGTCGATGCCGACGAGTCCGCCCGACTCTCCGTGACCGCGCGCGTCGAAGCTCAAGAGCGCGTAGCCCTGGTCGACGAACCCGTAGCCCTCCACGAGCGCGTTCATCTGCTGGCGGTTCCCCGAGAGCCCGTGCAGGAATACGATGGCCGGCCAACCGCCGGCGGGTGCCGTGCCGTTCGGGACGTAGAGCGTCGCGGCGATTGATACCCCGTCGTCCATGGGAATCAGGACGTCCTGCATTGCAAGCGTCCCCGCCGGCGCGTTTCCGACGACGAGGACGAGCGCGGCCGCGAGTCCCGCTAGGCAGGCCTTCATCACGAGGCCGAAGAGTAGCGCCCCTCCTGGTATCTGACACAGATTTGTGAGTGGTGTCTGACACCTGTTGTTAAGAACGCAACGGTTCTTTCAGTTGGCATGCGGGTTTGCCGTGCCGCAGATGCGTCGCGGTGTCAGACGCCGGTCCCGCGGCACGACGAGGAGTTGCCGATCACCCATCTACACTCCGCCTTCATGGATTCCCGCCCGATTGGCGTCTTCGACTCCGGTATGGGCGGCTTGACAGTCCTCCACGAGTGTCTCGTCACGCTGCCGCACGAGGACTTCGTCTATCTCGGCGACGGCGCGAGGCTTCCATACGGCCCGCGCCCGCTCGACGAGATACGGCGCTTCGCGGCGGAGATCGCCGGCTACCTCGAGCAGCAGGGGGTCAAACTGATCGTCGCGGCGTGCAACTCCGCGACGGCGGCGGCACTTCCCGCTCTTCAGCGACAGCTTTCCGTTCCGGTCATCGGCGTGCTCGCCCCGGAAGCTCACGCGGCGGTGCTGGCCACGCGCAATCGACGCCTCGGCCTGCTCGCCACCGAGGCGACCGTCGCGAGCGGGCGCTACTTGGACCTCGTGAGTGGGCTCGACGCGGGCGTCGACGTCGTATCCGTCGCCTGCCCACGGCTCGTGCCGCTGATCGAGGGCGACGACCCGTTCGGGGAGGAGACGGCGGCCGCCGTGCGTGAGTACGCGGTGCCTCTGAAGGAGGCGGGAGTGGACACGGTCATCCTCGGATGCACCCACTACCCGCTGATCCGCCCGATCTTTCAGCGCGTTTTCGGGAGGGGAGTCACGCTTGTGTTCTCCGCGGACGAGACTGCGCGCGAGGTCGCCGAGACGCTCGAACGCAAGGGAATCGAGAACGCCGAGTCGCGCGAAGGCGCCTACCGCTTCATGACCACCGGCGACCCCGCGCTCTTCCGCGAGATGGGCCGCCGGTTCCTGCAGCTCCCGATCGACGCAGCCGAGCACGTCGAGGTCGCTACGCTCGAGGCAGCCGCGGCGTGAGAGCGGACGGCAGGCGCGCGGACGAGCTCCGCCCCCTCGACATCGAGACGGACTACCTCGAGCAACCGCACGGCTGCGTCCTCTACGGCCAAGGCAAGACCCTGGTGCTCTGTACGGCCACCGTGGAAGAGGGGGTGCCGCGCTGGCTCTACCGCAGCGGGCGCGGGTGGATGACGGCGGAGTACGCGATGCTCCCCGCCGCGACCGGCGAGCGCACACAACGTGCCGTGTCGCGGGGACGCCCAGACGGGCGCACGGTGGAGATCCAGCGTCTCATCGGCCGGGCGCTGCGTTCGGTTTGCGACTTCGAAGCGCTCGGCGAGCGCACGCTGTGGCTCGACTGCGACGTGCTCCAGGCGGACGGTGGCACCCGTTGCGGCTCGATCACCGGCGCGTGGATCGCTGCGAGCCGGGCGCTCGACCGGTTCGGGCTCTCGAAGGCGCTGACCGGCTCGATCGCGGCGGTCTCGGTCGGCATCGTGGGCGGCGAAGCGGTGCTTGACCTCGACTACGCGGAGGACTCGAACGCGGAGACCGACATGAACGTCGTGATGACGGGCGACGGGCGCCTTGTCGAAGTTCAGGCGACGGCCGAGCGCGATCCGTTCTCTCGCGAGCTGCTCGACGAGCTGCTCGATCTCACCGCCGGCGGAATCGGCGAACTCACGGCCGCACAGCTCGAAGCCGCAGCAGCGCCTGCTTCGTAGGGGCGAGACATATCTAGCCCCGACGCACCACGCCCGACCCTGATGCTGGCGTCTCGGAACGAGAACAAGCTCCGAGAGCTGCGCGCCGCGCTACCGGGCTGGGACGTCGAGATGCTTGAGATGCCCGACGAACCGGTCGAGGACGGCGCGACGTTCCTGGACAACGCACGAGTCAAAGCGAGGCACGGCCGGGCATACGCGGCACCTGCCGATTGGGTCGCCGGCGAGGACTCGGGCATCGAGGTCGACGCGCTAGGAGGGCGCCCGGGTGTCGAATCCGCACGCTGGGCCTCCGATGGCGTCGCGCGTCTCCTCGCCGAGCTCGACGGGGTCGCGAATCGCAGCGCCCGCTACGTCTGCGAGCTCGTCGTACTTGCGGCCGACGGACGCGAGCTTCGCGGCCGCGGGACCATGGAGGGTTCGGTTGCCGGCGAACCGCGTGGAACGGAGGGTTTCGGGTACGACCCGATCGTCGTCCCCTCAGGGCTCGACGTCACGGTCGCCGAGCTGGGAGATGCCTGGAAGGCGATGCACTCCCACCGGGCGCACGCCGCACAGGCGTTTCGAGCCGCCGTGGAGCTTCCGCGTGAGCAACGTCTCTTCGCCCTCCAGCCCGGCGACTACCTGCCCGCTCCGAAGCCTCCCTTCGAGCGGATCGAGGGCAACGGCGTTCGCTACTTCGTCACCCCGTCCTGGATCGCCGTCGGCAAGCCCAGGCTCGAGCCCGAAGGCGTCGGCTCGGCGATCGACGCGGCTCGCTCGTTCGCCCGCGAGCGCGAGCGCACGAAGATCGAGTGGTCGGTCGGACCGGACGCGACCCCGGCTGACCTCGCCGAGCGCCTCCTCGAGGCGGGGCTCGTGCGGGCCGACGAGCCCCCGTTCACTCGCTCCGCGGCAGCATTGGTGCTCATGTCGCCGCCGCCTTCACCTCCAGCCGGCGTCGTTACCCGTCTCGTTCAGACCTTTGACGACTATCGCTCGTGCGACGAGGTTTTCTCCGTCGGCTTCGAGATTCGTGGCGCGGATCGGGCCGCGTGGGACGCGACGCTCGAGCAACGGTGGGCCTCGTACCAGGCCGAGGATCACCTCCTCCAGTTCGTCGCCTGTGTGGATGGCGAGCCGATCGCGGCTGCGACTGCGCTCGTAGCTCGAGTGGGCGTCTTCCTCGGCGGTGCGGCCACCCTTCCCGAAGCGCGCGGGCGCGGTGCCTTCCGGGCGCTCGTGCACGCTCGCTGGGAGGAGGCGGTGCGGCGCGGTACACCGTTCCTCGCGGTCGAGGCCGGGCCGCAGTCGCGTCCGGTGCTCGAGCGGCTCGGCTTCCGGCGGGTAGGCGAGTTCGAGGCATTTCTCGACCTGCTGTAGAGCGCGCAAGTGGTAGCGTCGCGCAGCGATGGACGCGGGACAGGCACTGCGCGAGCTGACCGAGCTCTCCTCGCAGATCGAGTCTGCTGTCGTGCTCGGCGCCGATGGAGCCGTGCTCGCATCGACGGGCGAGGACGCTGTCCGCACTCAGGCGCTCGCGAGCTCGGCGCTCGAGCTCGTTGCTGCCGCGTTCGAGCTCAACAGCCATCCGCAGGAGGTGACCCGAGTCGAGATCGAGCTGGACGAGGGAGCGGTCTTCGTTCTTCGTGATGGTGGTCGAACCATCGCTGCGACGACCGGACCCGATCCAACGTCGGGTCTGGTCGTGTACGACCTGCGGACGTGTCTCCACGGGATCGCCGAACGCGCGCCGGCAAAGAAGCGCCGACCCGCAGCGCGGGCGCAGGGCGACGAATGAGGAAGCTCCTTCGATTGGTCGTGCTCGCTGGCCTGGCGGTCTGGGCCTGGCGGCGCTTCGCCTCACCCCAGGGGCCACGCGACCGAGCAGGGGTCTCGTACGCCGACGGCTCCTCAGTCGTTCTCGAGCCTGGATCTGCGGCGTTCGAGCGGCTCGCTTCGATCGCACGCGCGATCCTGCGGCCGTGACGCACGAGGAGCTCGGAGCGCTCCTCGTCGAGCGAGCGCTCCTCGAAGGCGACTTCGTGCTGCGCTCGGGTCGTCGTTCGACGTGGTATCTCGACAAGTACCGGTTCGAGACGGAGCCGG
>DASTEM010000065.1:0-4275 GCA_035709545.1 Gaiellaceae bacterium
GTCGATCGAGCGGGCCGCCGACCTGGCCGACGCAGTGATCACAGTCACAGGTCGCCCCGATGCGGTGACGGCCGATCTCTTCCCACGTCTTCGTGACGGAGCCGTCCTCGCCAACGTCGGTCACTTCGCGACCGAGATCGATGTTCGCGGCCTCGAGGCGACGGCGGTCAGCAGCGAGGAGATACGGGAGGACGTGGCCGCCTTCGTCCTTCCGAGCGGGCGCACTGTCTACCTACTGGCCCGTGGCGAGATGCTCAATCTCGCCGCTGCAAGCGGGCATCAGATGCAGATCATGGATCTCGGGTTCGCGCTCCAGGCTCATTCGTTGCGGGCGCTCGCCCGAGACCCGGACGCCTTCGTGCCGGGGTACAACCGGGTTCCCGCCACCGTCGACGAGGCAGTCGCTCGCGAGGCGCTCGCAACACTTTCCACCGTCGTCGAGCTCTGACCTCGAAGGAGCAGCCCCGAGCACGTCGAATCGCGCGTGCATGGCGGCGAAGAGAAGGAAGCGGCCGCTTCGGCCGCGCGTCCCCTCGCGCGTGAAGAAGCGGCGGCAATCCCGCACTCGCTCTCAGCACGAGAACGAGCTGCTCGGGCTCGCGCTGCTCGCGCTCGGGCTTGTGTTTTGCGCGATCCTCTACCTCGGCCTCGACGGGGGCTCGGTGGGCTCGTGGCTCGCAGACGCGCTGCACGAGGTGCTCGGGCAGGCGGCGTACGTCCTCCCGGTCGTTCTTCTCGCGCTCGGCAGCCTTCTGCTCGCGCGCAGCGATCTGCTCGAGGTGCGGCCGTTTCGGCTGGGGGTCGGCGTGAGCTTCCTGGGCTTGATGACCCTTCTCGGCAAGGATTCGGGCGGATTCATCGGCATGGCGATAGGCGGCACGCTCGC
The DNA here is from genome assembly GCA_035709545.1 of Gaiellaceae bacterium. GTDB lineage: Bacteria > Actinomycetota > Thermoleophilia > Gaiellales > Gaiellaceae > GMQP-bins7. The sequence continues at coordinate 887 of DASTEM010000065.1, forward strand.
GGCGCTCATCGGCGAGACGGGAGCGGCGATCATCGGCGGCGCGCTTCTGGTCGCCGGGCTCCTGCTCGTGACCGGCGCATCGACGGGCGCGATTCTTCGCCGCACGGGCCATGTCGTGAAACGGGCAAGCTCTGGTGCAAGGCGGGCGCTCGACTGGGTGTCGAGCGAGTCGCAGACCGCCGAAGACGTCGTCGAGCCGCCCCAGCCTCCAACTCGTACGCCTGCTCGAGGGGTGCTCGACGGGGCACAGGCTTATCCGGACATCGTCGGCGCTGCGCCTTCCGGGGATCCACCTCCGCTCATCGCCGACGAGCCCGACCTCGAGCTCAGCGTCGAGAGCGTGTTCGAGACATCCGCGGAGCATTCCGAGTATCGCCTTCCCGATCGCACCCTTCTGCGCAGCTCTCCCGCAGTGGCGACGGCAAGCGGAGATTCCCAGGCCAAGACGGCGGACCTCCTCGTGCGCACGCTCTCCGAGTTCGGCGTCGAGGCGAGCGTGATGGGCCAGATCTCGGGCCCACGCGTGACCCGCTACGAGCTGCAGCTTGCGCCGGGAACGAAGGTGTCGAAGGTCGCCGGCCTCAAGGACGACCTCTCCTATGCGCTCGCGACGACCGAGATCCGCATCCTGGCACCGATCCCGGGCAAGCAGGCCGTAGGCGTCGAGGTTCCGAACCTCTCGCCGAAGCTCGTCACGCTCGGAGACATCTACGACGACCTTCCCGCGACGGCGAGCCCGCTCGCCGTCTGGCTGGGCAAGGACATTTCCGGAAACGCGGTGTGGACCGATCTCGCGCGCATGCCGCACCTCTTGATCGCCGGCACCACGGGCTCGGGCAAGTCAGGCTGCATCAACACGATCCTCACCTCGACGCTCCTACGCGCGACCCCGGACGAGGTCAGGATGATCCTCATCGATCCGAAGCGGATCGAGCTCGGCTACTACGAGTCGATCCCGCACCTCATGACCTCAGTGGTCTCGAGCCCGAAGGAAGCCGCGGTCGTCCTCATGAACGTCGTTGCCGAGATGGACCGGCGCTACGAGCGGCTCTCGCTCGTCCGCGCGCGTAGCCTCCCGGAGGCAAACCGCGCCCTGCGTGCGCGCGGGGAGGCGACTCTGCCGTACCTCCTCGTCGTGATCGACGAGCTCGCCGACCTGATGATGGTCTCGCCTCAGGCGGTGGAGGACTGCGTCATCCGGCTCGCGCAGAAGTCGCGTGCGGTCGGCATCCACCTCGTGCTTGCCACTCAGCGGCCCTCGGTGGACGTCATCACCGGGATGATCAAGGCGAACGTCCCCTCGCGCATCGCGTTCGCGGTCTCGAGCCAGACCGACTCGCGCGTGATCCTCGACGCTGCGGGAGCGGAGAGCCTGCTCGGGCAGGGCGACATGCTCTTCAAGCCGCTCGGAACGTCCCGTCTGCAGCGACTTCAGGGCGCGTACGTGACCGAGGAGGAGGTCGCGCTCGTTGTCGAGCAGTGCCGCTCGCAGCGCGGCCAGGATCTCGACGAGTCCCTCCTCGAAGCGCCGGAGCAGGCGTACGAGGAGGGGGAGGAGGAGCTCGACTTCGACCCAGACGAGGATCCGCTGCTCGACCGCGCGATCGAGATCGTCGTGCAGACGCAGACGGCGTCCGTTTCCCTTCTCCAGCGCCGACTTCGTGTCGGATACACACGCGCAGGCCGCCTCATCGACATGCTCGAGCGCCGCGGCATCATCTCCGGCTACGAAGGCTCCAAGCCGAGACGGGTGCTCGTCACCGAGGTCGACCTGCAAAGCGCCGCTCACGGGTTGTAAAGGCCGCGTGTTCCCCTAGCACGAGCCTCAACTTCGGGTTAGCATCGCGCCTAGATACGCGGGTGGGCCAATCCGAACGAGGAGGGCACGTGAAGGTACGCAGAAAGACAGTCGCTGCGTTCGCAGTGACGATTGCCGCGGTTGTAGCGGTGACAGGGATGGTGGTCGCCAGCGGGACAGCGTCGTCGCAGCAGACGCAGCTGACGGCTGCACTCATCTCGGACGTCGGCCGCTTCAACGACAAGTCGTTCAACCAGTCCCAGCTCGCCGGTCTCAACCGCGCGAAGAGGGTGCTCAAGGTCAAGACGCTTCCGCTGCAGTCAAACTCTGACGCGGACTACATCCCGAACCTGACGACCGCTCTGCGGCGCGGCTCGGGAGCGATCGTCTGCGCAGGGTTCCTGATGGCCGACGCGTGTGCGAAGGTCGCACTCTCGAGCCAGGGCAAGACGCGTCAGTTCGCGATCACCGACTATCCGGTGCAGATTCCGCCGTTCTCGACCGCCAAGGGTAAGCTGATCACCAAGAACGTCACGGGTCTGACGTACGCCGCCCAGGAGTCCGGCTGTCTCGTCGGGCACATGGCGGCTCTCATGGTGAAGCGAGGTGGCGGTCCGCAGATCATCGGCGCCGTCGGCGGAATCAAGATCCCGCCGGTCGACGTCTGGATCGCCGGCTACCAGGCCTGCGCCAAGAGGGCGAACAAGGGCATCAAGGTGCTCGTCGGGTACTCGCAGGACTTCGTGGCGTCGGACAAGTGCAAGGCGGTCGCGGAGAACTTGATCGCCCAGGGGGCGAAGGCTCTGTTCCAGGTCGCCGGGCTCTGCGGCCTCGGCACGCTGAAGGCCGCGGACGAGGCGAACATCTGGGGCATCGGCGTCGACGTCGACCAGTACGCCCTCGCGGGCAACGTGTTGACGAGCGGCATCAAGCGTGTAGACGAAGGCGTCTTCCAGTTCATCAAGGCGGTCAAGACCGGCGCCCCGCTCGGTACTGGCAACCTCACCTTCGACCTCGCGAACAACGGCATGGGCCTCGGCAAGACCAGCCCGAAGGTGCCGAAGGCGATCATCGCGAGCACGGAGAAGCTCAAGCAGCGGATCATCGACGGCAAGTACACGCCGCCGATTAACGTCCAGTAGACGATTCGAGTCTCTGACGAAGGGCGGGCCTCGTGCCCGCCCTTCGTCATACGCAGATCGGATTCCGCTGACACGCGGACTCCGATCGCGAACGTCAAAGACGCTCGCTACCCAGGCTGCTCGCTCCCTGCCGCCACGCCATAGAATCCGCGCTCATGCCGGACGCGACCGTCCTCGAGATGCGCGGGATCGTGAAGCAGTTTCCGGGCGTGCTCGCCAACGACGACGTCGGCTTCGACCTCGCGCGCGGCGAGGTGCATGCGCTCCTCGGTGAGAACGGCGCCGGCAAGTCGACGCTGATGAACATCCTGTACGGGCTCTACAAGCCAGACGCGGGCGAGATCCTCGTCTCGGGGGAGCCGGTCTCCTTCAGCTCCGCGAGGGACGCCATCGACTCGGGTCTCGGCATGGTGCACCAGCACTTCATGCTCATCCCGGTCATGACGGTC
>DASTEM010000066.1:0-2549 GCA_035709545.1 Gaiellaceae bacterium
CAAGGAGATCGTCGGCTCGACGCGGTTCCTCGCGCTGCGACCGGAGCATCGCTCGGTCGAGATCGGCTGGACGTGGCTTCATCCGTCCGCCTGGGGCACGGGCGCCAACGTCGAGGCGAAACTTCTGCAACTACGGCACGCTTTCGAGTCATGGGGCTGCCGCCGAGTCGAGCTCAAGACCGACGCGCTGAACAAGCGCTCTCGCGGCGCTCTGGAGGCTCTCGGCGCGACGTTCGAGGGGATCCACCGCAAGCACATGCTCGTGCGAGACGGAGAGAATCGCGACAGCGCCTGGTACAGCGTCATGGACGACGACTGGCCGCGTGTTCGCGAACATCTCGAAGCGCGCCTTGCGGCGAAGCGGTAGCGCGAAGCTACACTCCGGCTGCCCGGTATCCCAGAAGGGAACTGGAGCGAGACAGATGATCGAGAGAGCTCGAATTGTGGGCGCGAGCGGTCGCGTCGGATCGGCGGTAAGCGCACGGCTGGCCGAGCGTGGCGTTGCGCTCGATGCCGACGAGCCCGACCTGACCCTCCTCTGCGTGCCAGACCGCGCGATCGCTGACGTTGCCGGTGAGATCCCGCTCGGCCCCTGGGTCGCGCACGCGAGCGGAGCTACGCCTCTCGCAGCGCTCGATCCGCACACGCGGCGGTTCGGCCTGCACCCACTGCAGTCGTTCTCGAAGAGACTCGGCCCGGAGCAGCTGGACGGCGCGTGGGGCGCGGTGACCGCGGAGAACGAGGACGCCCGAGCCGTCGGCTACTGGCTCGCCGAGACTCTCGGACTCCGGCCGTTCGAGCTCGGCGACGCAAATCGAGCCGCCTACCACGCGGGCGCCGCGTTCGTGTCCAACTACCTCGTGACCATTCGTGAGGCCGGCCGATCCTTGTTGGAGGCCGCCGGCGCTCCGCCGGACGCGCTCGATCCGCTCATCCGCGGTGTGATGGACAGCGAGTTCGAGCTCACCGGCCCCATCGGTCGAGGCGACTGGGAGACAGTCGAGCGCCACCTCGCGGTGATCCGCAGAGAACGCCCTGAGCTCGAGGAGCTCTACGCGATCCTGGCTACGGCCACTGCGTCGATCGCCGGAAGGGAGATGCCAGGTAACAGTCTGTTACTTGGCATTGGAGGCACGTCGTGAGGGTGTGCCGGACGATCACGGAGGCGCGGGCCGAGCTCGCGCCGCTCCGTTCCGGGACCATCGGGCTCGTGCCCACGATGGGCGCGTTGCACGAGGGCCACGTCTCGCTCCTCCGCGCTGCACGCGCTGAGAACGAGACGGTCGTCATGAGCCTCTTCGTAAACCCGGCGCAGTTCGGCGAAGAGATCGACCTCACGGCCTATCCGCGCGACGACGGGCGCGACTTCGCTCTCGCCGAGGAAGCGGGCGTCGACCTCGTGTTCGCCCCGACGGCCGAGGAGATGTATCCGCGCGGGTTCCAGACCTGGGTCGACGTCACCGAGCTCGGCTCGATCCTCGAGGGCCGCTTCCGGCCCGGCCACTTCCGAGGCGTCGCGACAATCGTCCTCAAGCTCTTCACCGTCACCCGCCCCGACCGCGCCTACTTCGGTCAGAAAGACGCGCAGCAAGCACAGGTCATCCGCCAGCTGATCCGAGACCTCGCGCTCGAGATCGAGCTTCGCCTTCTCCCGACCGTCCGCGACTCCGACGGCCTCGCGCTGAGCTCCCGGAACGCCCTTCTCGCGCCGGACGAACGAGAGCGCGCGCTCGCACTTCCGCGCGCACTCGCGACCCGCGACGCGGAGGCCGCCCGAGCCGAGCTCGCAGCCTCGAACGGTCTGATCGTCGACTACGTCGAGGTCGCCGGCTTCGACCCACCCGTCCTCGCTGGCGCCGTCCGCGTCGGCTCGACCCGTCTGATCGACAACGTGCCACTCGAAGGAGACTCCGAATGACCAACGTTCGCCTGTCGGCTCGCGTTCATGGGGGAAACCCCGTTTCTCCCATGTGCCCCCTTCTCTCGAGAGCGTGGGGAACCTCCCGCTTCTCCATGCCCCTCCCCGCTCATCGGCCGAGAACCGACCGATGAGCATCCGCCCGCAGCGGCCGGCTCCGGCGACACCCGCACCCGGACGGCTCCCGATCACCGAGCTCGCCGAGATGAAGACGCGCCGCCAGCCGATCGTCATGGTCACGGCCTACGACGCTCCCGGTGGCCGCCTCGCGGACGAGGCCGGCGCCGATCTGATACTCGTCGGCGACTCGGCCGCCATGACTGTGCTCGGCCACGACTCGACCGTGCCCGCAACGATGGAGGAGATGCTCATCCTCACGCGCGCTGTCACACGCGGTGCGCGACGCCCGCTCGTGATCGCGGACATGCCGTTCGGCTCGTTTCAGGTCTCTGACGAGGACGCAACGCACAACGCGATTCGCTTCGTCAAAGAGGCAGGCGCCGATGCCGTAAAGCTCGAGGGCGCCGGCGCCATGCTCTCGCGCGTGCAGGCCGTCGTCGCTGCAGGGATCCCGGTGATGGGGCACATCGGCTTGACGCCACAATCGGCGACGATGCTCGGCGGCTACAAG
>DASTEM010000067.1:0-2762 GCA_035709545.1 Gaiellaceae bacterium
GTCGAGGTTCCCGTTCAGCTGCCGGTCGACGTCACGCCCGTCGACCCGAACGGTCGGCGAACCGGGAAGAAGATACGTCTTGGCCTCCGCCTCCGACGTCACCTCAACGATCTCGATCTGGGCGGGGACGCCGGTCTCGTCGACGGCCCGCTCTACGACAGCGATAGCCATCCCTCGGCTAGGGCAGTCCTCGCGGGCAAGGATCTCGATATGCACCATGTCCGCAGACGCGGAGTTCACGCTAGCCCCCTCCCCAGGTGAGCATCAGCACTCCTACTTGACGCTACGTCGATACGGAACGATGGCAATCCCTCGAATGAGGGAATGCTCGTCCGACCGCGCCGGCGGAGGGTGTCAGCGAGTCGCCGCGCAGACCGCGTCAGCCCACGAGCTCACTGCCCGCGCGCGCCGATGGAACCGGTGCAACCCAGTCTCGAGGGCGAACCCGATCGCACCGTGCACCTGGTGTGCCGACGCGGTGACGTCACAGCACGCAGCGCCGGCCCAGTTGAGCTCGGGCACCGGAACGCTCCGCTCGTCACCGATCGACGACCAGGCCAGGAGCGTCATCGCGTCCACCGCGAGCGCCGCGTCCGCGAGACGGGATTGCACTGCGGGGAGGGCGGCAAGCGGGGCTCCGAACTGCTCTCGGGATCGCGCATGCTCGACCGCCAGCTCGAGGGCACGGCTTGCCAACCCGGCGAGGTACGCAAGCGTGGTCGCGGTCCAGGCATGCCAGCATGCGGCAGCCGCAACCGGCTCGAGCTCGGCTCCGATCGCGGACTCGACCCGCACCGTGCCGCTCCCGTCGAGCGTCGGCTCGGCACGGGCCAGCGAGCTCGGCGTGGCGAGCGCGAGTCCGGTTCGGCGCAGTGGCACGGCAAGCGATCGCGACCGGTGCCCGTGCCGCGCACGACCGCCGATGCTCAGCGGCGCGCCGAGCGTCACCTCGTCGATGAGGCAGACAGGTGCCAGAGCGCGCCCGAGCTCGAGGCCTCCGGCAACCGCGGGGCCGAGAAGGTCGCCACCAGACCAGAGCCCGGACCAGCCCGCCTCGGCAAGTCGCTTCGCGAGCGCGTCGTCTCGATCGTCCTGCCAGGTTCCGAGGTCCGGCTCTCGCGGCGGCTCCCAGCCACCGATCGCCGCGCGGACGGACTCCGCGAAGAGGCGCAGCTCGTCGGCAAGCTCGAACCTCATGGGAGCACTCCGAGGACGGCGTTTGTGTCCGCGCCAAGCTCCGGAGCAGCCACGGCAGTGTGGGCCGAGCCGCCGACGCGAATGAACGGAGAAAGCAGGCGAACGTTCCCGAGACCCGACTGCTCGACGTCTCCGATGAGCCCGTTCGCACGGACTTGCTCGTCCGCGTAGACCGTCTCGCGCCGCTGGACGACGCCGCACGGAACGCCCGCGGATTCCAGTCGTTCGATCCACTCGGATACGGAGCGCCCTGCGAAGACGCGCTCGATCTCCGCAGTGAGCTCTGTCTTGCCGACGAGATCAACCGGGTCGTCGGGAACGAGGTCGGGCGCCTCGACCGTAGGGTCCTCGAGCCCGAAGAGAGCGAGAAACGCCTTGCGCTGCGTGAGGTTGAGACACGCGACGGCGAGAAACCCGTCGGCCGCCTCGAAGCACCGGTAGTACGGATTCATGGCGACACCACCCGCGATCTCGGCCGCCCGCGCGTCCAGGTGCGCTCGATCGGCGGGACGCGTCTCGGACTCGCGGCCATCGCCGGAGAGCCAGACCAGATCCTGGAGCTGCACCGCCATCGCGGCAGCGAGAAGCGACACCTCGACAAGCTCTCCCTCACCCGACTCGCGCGCGCGAAGGAGTGCGGCCAAGACGCCGGTCGCGAGCAGAAAGCCCGCGGTCAGATCGGCCATCGGGATGCCGCCGGCGCGCACCGGCACGCGATCTCCAGGAGACGCGTGCGCCGTGAGCAGCCCGGCGCGCGCCTGCGCCACGAGGTCGTACGCCGGGGTCCCAGCGAGCGGGCCGTCCTGGCCGTACGAACTGATCAGCCCGACGACGAGCTGCGGAAGCAACGCGTGAACGCCCTCCCAGTCGAGCCCGAAACGACGAGCTCGCTCGAGCGGGAAGTTGTGCACGACGACGTCGGCCGAACGAAGCAGCCGCTCGCTCGAACGTCGTCCATCGTCGGTCTTCAGATCGATTGCAACCGAACGCTTTCCGCGGTTGAGCGGGATGAAGTATCTCCCGACGCCCGGCGCTACGGGCATCACGTATCGGTACGCGTCTCCGGCCGGCGGCTCCACCTTCACGACGTCCGCGCCCAGATCGGCCAGAAGCACGCCGCAGAGAGGGCCCGCGACGTACTGCGCGTACTCGACGACACGCACGCCTTCGAGAGGCGGCGTCACTGGAGGCCGAGCCCCCTGCGAGCGATCACGACCTGGAGGATCTCGGCCGACCCGCCCGAGATCGTCGAGCCGACCGATGCCCGGTATAGCGCCCCCACTCTGCCCGCGAGCGGCGCCATGAGGTCGGCGTCCGAGAGGCCGTCGAGGCCGAGAAGGTCGACCGCCTCCCACGCCAGGCGCTGGGCGAGCCGCGCGCCGGCGAGCTTGGCCATGGCCGACGCAGCTGCCGCCGGCTCGCCACGATCGAGCAGGTCGGCCGCACGAAGCGAGAGCAGCCGCGCGCCGGCGAGCTCGCCGCGAAGATCGGCTACGCGCCGCCAGGCCTGCTCGAGGCGATCGGTCTGCGCGAGCCGGCGCTCGAGCTCGTCGAGTATCCACGCC
>DASTEM010000068.1:0-4912 GCA_035709545.1 Gaiellaceae bacterium
GGAGTACCGATGATGCCCGCACGGGAGGCGTCGAGCAGCACCAGCACGCGGCGCTTACGACTTGGCCTCCGCCCAGTCGTCACCGACGCCGATGTCGACGGCGAGGGCCGGGTCGAGCGGATACGCGCCCACCATCTCCTCCCTGACGAGCGTTCGGATCGCCGAGATCTCGGTCTCCGGCACTTCGAGCAGGAGCTCGTCGTGAACCTGGAGCACGAGGCGCGCTCCTCTCCCCTCCTCCCGCAGGCGGCGGTGGATCGCGACCATCGCGACCTTGATGATGTCCGCGTTCGACCCCTGCATGACGAAGTTCACGGCGACGCGCTCGCCAAACCCGCGCGTCTGGCGGTTCGACGCGCGCAGCTCGGGAACCGGCCGGCGCCGTCCGAGCAGGCTCGTCGCGTATCCGTCCTCCGCGGCCTGCGCGATCGTACGTGCGATGAACGCCTGCACGAGCGGGAAGCGGGCAAGGTAGGTGTCGATGTACGACTGCGCCTGCTCCTTCGGGATGGCCAGATTTTCGGCGAGGCCGAACGCCGAGATCCCGTAGACAATCCCGAAATTGATCATCTTGGCGACGTTCCGCTCGTCCTTCGTGAGCGTGGCCGGGTCCTTCCCGAGCACTTCGGCTGCGGTAGCCGTGTGAATGTCCTCCCCGCGCTGGAACGCGTCGCGCAGCCTCGGCTCGCCGGAGACGTGCGCCAGGATCCGAAGCTCGATCTGCGAATAGTCGGCCGAGAGCAGCCGGTGCCCGGCTTCGGCGACAAAGGCCGAGCGGATCTCGCGGCCGAGCTCGGTCCGGATCGGGATCGCCTGCAGGTTCGGGCTCGACGTCGACAGGCGACCGGTCGCGGCGACGCTCTGGTTGATCGTCGTGTGGAGCCGAAGGTCCTCACCAATCAGCGTCGGAAGCGGGCCGAGGTACGTGTTGACGAGCTTCGTCAGCTCCCTCCACTCCTCGATCACGGGAACGATCTCGTGATCGGCCCGGATCGTCTGCAGCACCTTGCCGTCGGTCGAGTACCCGGTCTTTCCCTTGCGCCCGGGGGTGAGCTCGAGCTTCTCGAACAGGATCCTGCCTAGCTGCTGCGGCGAGCCGAGCACGAACTCCTCACCCGCGAGGTCGTACGCGCGGGCCTCGAGCTCTTCGATCCGGTCGGCGAGCCGCGCAGTGATCTCTCCCATGCGATACGTGTCGATGCGGACGCCGGCGTCCTCCATCGCGCCGAGGACGACCGTCAGCGGAAGCTCGATCTCCCGATAGAGGCGCTCGGACCCGCGCTCCGCGACCTTCGCGGCGAGGGGTTCAGCGAGCCTGCGCGCGGCCTCCGCATGGCGCACGAGCGCTGCAGTCTCCTCCTCCGCGGGTGGATCGGGCTCGAGCTCGATCGCATACTCGGCCATGAGGTCGTCGAGCTCGTACTCCGCCCGGCTCGGGTCGATCAGATAGGCGGCGAGCATCGTGTCGTCGGCGACGGGGGCGCCGAGCCGGAGCGGCTTCGCATCGTGCGCTACGAGCGCGACATCGGAACCTTGTAACAACTTGTAACTTGGGCGCGAAGCCGCATCCCGTCCCGTGTCCACGCCTTGTGACAACTTGTTACTTGCGGATACCGAGACGATCACCTCACCGCGCTCGGTGGCGACGGCGATGCGAGCGGCGTCGACCGCGATGCCGACGCGGCCGCGCAGCCCTTCGAGCTCGCCCTCGCGCCAGGGCACGGCCTGAGACTCCGCCCGAGGAAGGTCCGCCGCCGGTAGCGCTTCGTCGAGCGTGTCGACCCTGCCGAGCAGCGCGCGGAACTCGAAGCGCCGAAAGATCTCCTTGAGCCGCGAACGGTCGGGCGGCTGCGACACGAGTTCGTCTGCCTCGACGTCGAGCGAGAGGTCGCGCCTCATCGTGGCGAGAAGCTTCGATGCTCGTGCCTGGTCTGCGTTCTCGGCGATCGACTTCGAGCGGGCAGGCGACAGCTCGCCGGCGTGCTCGAGCACGCTCTCGAGCGAGCCGTACTGCGCGATCAGCTGCCCCGCGGTCTTGTCTCCGATCCCGGGAACGCCTGGGATGTTGTCGCTCGTGTCGCCCTTGAGCCCGATGAAGTCGGGAACCTGGTCGGGGCGAACGCCGTAGCGGAGCTCGACGCGCTCGGGCGTGTACACCTGGACGTCCGCCACGCCGCGTGGCGTCATCATCAGACACACGTTCTCGGACACGAGCTGGAACGCATCGCGGTCGGTGGAGACGACGCACGTCTTGATCTCCGCCTCGTCCGCGCGCGTTGCAAGCGTCGCGATGACGTCGTCCGCCTCCCAGCCCTCGAACTCGAGGTTGCGATACCCGAACGCCTCGACGATCGGGCGAAAGTGCGGGAACTGCTCGCGCAGGAGGTCGGGCATCGGCCCACGCTCCGCCTTGTACTCGGCGTCGATTTCCTTTCGATGCACCGGCTTCGTGTCCCAGGCGACCGCAACACCGCGGGGCCGGTAGTCCGAGAGAAGCTTGAACAGCATGTTCGTGAAGCCGAGCAGTGCGCCCGTGGGCTGACCGTCGGTCGTCTGAAGCTCCTCGGGGAGGGCGAAGAACGCTCGGTAGGCGAGGTTGTTGCCGTCGACGAGGAAGAGCTCGGCGTCCTTGACCGGAGCGTCGTCGAGCTCGAGCTCTTCCCCGGTCAGCGTCTTCGGACTCACGCGCGCTCCTGGACGGCTGCGGCTACCGCCGGGCAAAGCCCGGCTCCGCCGCAGCCTGGCGCCGCTCGCGGCACGGGGCTCTCCGGGCCCGTACCACTCGTACTGCGCCCTCCGGCCCCGCGCCGCGAGCAACGCCCCAGAAGCGCTCGTGCGTGCCGGATCAGCAGCAAGACCGTCATGGTGCAACGGTATCGGCCGCGACCTGTGACCGCGCCGCCACGGTGAGAAGGAAACCGGCTGTGCGGGATCCTGTCTTGCGCTTGGATACAAGCGTGCGTCGCGTTCCACTGCTCTCGGGCACGCGCGTCGTGATCGTTCCCATGGGCGACGACGACGTCGTCCTGCGACCGCCCGCTCCACCCGCCCAGGTCGTCGACACCGCTGCGGCCGTGAGAGACGCACTCCGGTTCCCGCTGTCAGGGCCACCCCTCGATTCGATCGCGCCGCGCGGCGGACGCGCCACGATTCTCGTCGAGCCGTGGGCTCTCCCACTGCCGAGTGCGAATCCGGACCCGCGCCAGGAGGCGCTCGCCGCGACGATGAGGGCACTCGAGCTCTCACACGTGCGGAACGAGCGGCAGACGATTCTCGTCGCCGGGGGTCTCGGCCGCCGATTCGGACAGCGAGAGCTCGAACGCCTTCTCCCTCCTCCCCAGGCACGCGCTTTCCGGGGGAAGGTCGTCGTACACGACGCTGCGAGCGAAGAGCTCGTTCCTATCGCCGGTGGCTCGAGGATTCACCCGGCGCTCCTCGAGACGGAGCTCGTGGTCGTCTTGAGTGCGGCGGAGACCCTCCTCCACGGTGGCCCCCGGACGCTCGTCGCGGCGTGCGATGCGACGACGGCGCGCGGGGGCGAGGCTGCGGACTCGCTCCTCGAGGCCGGGGCGGCGAGCGAGTGGGACCGTGCGCTCGAGATCGAGGACGCCGTCGGGCGCGTGGTTCCGCTGCTCGGCGTCTCGCTCGTCCTCGATCTGCCGCGGCTCACGGGCGCGTTCAAGGGATATCCCGACGACGCGGAGGCGGTCGCTCGGCTCGGCCGCTCGTGGACACGCGCGGTGTTCTCGCGCCTGCCGCGGCCCCTGCGACGCGACATCCTGGAGACGATCGGCCGCCGGATAGCAGCGACGGCGGTGTTTGCAGGCCCGCCCTCCGTCGCTCATGCCGAGGCGTTGCTGCGCGGGGTCGAGCTCCGGGGCACACGGCTCGAAGAACCACTCGACACTCTCGTGATGGGCGCGCCGTGGGTCGGCCCGCACGTTCCGCGCGAGCCTGTCAACGCAGTCACCGCCGCGGCTATCGCTCTGGGTCTCGCACTGCGCCTCTATCGCAACGAGTTTCCCCTACGGCCGGACGGAACGCTCGTGCTGTGCCACCCTCTCACACGCTCGTTCGCACCGGGGATCCAGGCGCCGTACGCGCGGATGTTCGAGGCACTCCAGGAGGCCCGCACTCCAGACGATCTTGCGGCGGCAGAGAGGGCGGCGGCAGGCGACGAGCGGGCGCTCGCCGCGTACCGCTCAGGCAAGGCCTGCCATCCGCTCCTTCCCTTTGCGGACTGGGCGGAATGCGCGCCCGCACTTACTCGTGTCGGGCGCGTCGTCGTTGCCGGCTGTCGCGATGCGATCGCCGCGCGCACCCTCGGGCTCGTTCCCAGCCGCTCGATCGCCACTGCGCTCGAGATGGCGCACGGAGTAGCCGACGAGAACGCTCGGAGCGGAATCCTGCTCGCTCCGCCGTATTCCCCTCTGCTCGTGGGTAAGCGGAGCTAGCCCTCGCCGAGGTAGGTCGCGCGAACCTGCGCGTTCGTCCTGAGCTCGCTCGCAGGGCCCTCGAGTGCAATGCGTCCAGTCTCCATGACGTACCCGCGCTTCGCGACCTCGAGTGCCATGAGCGCGTTCTGCTCGACGAGCAGAACCGGCGTTCCCTGCTTGTTGACCTCGACCACCGTCTCGAAGATGCGCTCGACGAAGATCGGCGCGAGCCCCATCGACGGCTCGTCGAGGAGAAGCAGCTTAGGCCGCGCCATGAGCGCCCGGCCGATCGCGCACATCTGTTGCTCGCCGCCCGACAGCGTGCCCGCCTTCTGCAGCTTCCGCTCGGCGAGCCGCGGGAAGCGGTCGAAGACGCGGTCGAGGTCCTCCTGGAAGTTCGCGCGGTCGGTGCGCGGGAACGCGCCCATCTCGAGGTTCTCCGTTACCGACATGCGGGGGAACAGGCGTCGCCCCTC
>DASTEM010000069.1:0-4259 GCA_035709545.1 Gaiellaceae bacterium
TCGGCCCCAAGGAGCAGCTCGCGGTAACGCGCGTCGAGGCAGAGGGCGCCTTGTACTTCCCTGTTGTGCGCGGTGACGCGAAGCTGCGCTACAGATCGCCGGCCGTCCGCGCCTCGGTGGCCGCTGCGAACGGCGGGTTCATGCTCGAGCTCGACGAACCGGCGTACGCGGTCGCTCGAGGCCAGGTCGCCGTCGTGTACGACGCCGACGCCGTCGTCGGCGCCGGCGTGATCACGAACGTTGCCTGACGTGCATGAGAGACCACTAGGATGATCCTTCGATGATCGTGCTCGCATCGACCGCCGGCGACGTCCTCGACTACGCGCTCGCGTTCTTCTTCGTGGCCGGCGGCGTTGCGCTCGCGTACATGCTCGTGCGTATGGGGGGCACGTTCGCCCGGCTTTCCTCGTTCATCAAGGGCTCGGAGCGCGACCTGCTGCCGGTGATCGTCAAGGCGGGCGGCACCGTCGATCGCGTCAACGACCAGATCGACAAGCTCGACGTCGTCACGGACAGCGCCGTGTCGATGGCCGACAGCGCCGACACTGCGGTTCGCGCAGTCTCGACGGCGATCACGGCTCCGGTGAAGAAAGTGACTGGCCTTGCCGCCGGGGTCTCGCACGGTGTCGCCGCGTTCCGCGCGCGTCGGGACGTCGGAGAGGCGATGCATGTTGCGAAGGACGCGGCCGCGAAACGAGAGAGCGAGCTCGACGAAGCGCTTCGTAGCGCAAGCAGCGCCGCGACCGGGGACACGCCGCCTGCCGCGTAGCGTCCGCGAGAGCGCGAGACCCCGCTCGTAGAATCCAGCCATGCGCACGACCGCCGAGCTGCGCGAGGGCTTCCTCGCCTTCTTCGAGGAGAAGGGCCACCTGCGGATCCCCTCAGCGTCGCTCATCCCGCGGGCCGACGACCACTCGAGCCTCCTCACTACGGCGGGAATGCAGCCGCAGATGCCGTTCTTCCTCGGCGAAGAGTCTCCGCCCGGCTTGCTGACCACGACCTCGCAGAAGTGCTTCCGAACCGTCGACATCGACGAGGTCGGGCTCGACGGCCACCACCTGACGTTCTTCGAGATGCTCGGCAACTTCTCGTTCGGCCAGTACTTCAAAGACGGCGCGATCGAGTTCGCCCGCGAGTTCGTGCAGGAGCGTATGAAGCTCGACTGGGATCGAGTCTGGGTCACGGTGCACGCTGGCGACCCCCAGTTCAAGCTCGGACCCGACGAGGTAGCCATCGACGCGTGGCAGAAGGTCGGGATTCCGCCGGAGCGGATCGTCCCACTTCCGACCTCTGAGAACTTCTGGTCGGTCGGCGGGCCGGGACCGTGCGGCCCCGACTCCGAGCTCTATTGGGATTGGGGACCCGAGCACGGCTGCGGCGAGCCGGATTGTGCGCCGGCCTGTACGCGCTGCGATCGGTTCCTCGAGTTTTGGAACCTCGTTTTCATGTCGTACGAGCTCCATGCCGACGGCACGCTTACGCCGTTGCCGAAGCAGAACATCGACACGGGGCTCGGCCTCGAGCGCGGGGCCGCAATCCTGCAAGACGTGAGGTCGGTGTACGACACCGACGGCTACCGCGAGATCATGGACTGGATCGCCTCGGAATCGGGGGTCGCGTACGGAGATTCGCCCGCCGCGACAAAAGCGCACCGCGTTCTCGCTGACCACGGCCGCGGTATGACCTTCCTCGTCGGCGACGGTGTAACGCCCTCCAACGAGGGTCGCGGCTACGTCCTGCGGCGCATCATCAGGCGCGCCGTTCAGCAGGCGCAACGGATCGGCCTCGAGGACGTCCATCGGTTGTCGGCGGTCGTCGTCGAGCAGATGAGTGCCGCCTATCCGGAGCTGCCCCCACGGGCAGACGAGATTGCGCGCGTCATCCGGCAGGAGGAGGAGCGGTTCGGCGAGACGCTCGAGCGCGGTCTGCGGCTCTTCGACGAGCTCGCGGACAACGAGTCGATCTCGGGCGAGCAGGCGTTCACGCTCGCTGCCACGTACGGCTTCCCCGTCGAGCTCACCGTCGAGCTGGCCGAGGAGCGCGGTCAGGCGGTCGATCTCGACGGCTATCGCGACGCGATGGAGCAGCATCGCGAGATCTCCCGCGCCGGCGAGTCGACGGAGCTTCAGCGCGCCGCCGACTTCGCCCGAGAGGCCGGCTTCGAGACGGAGTTCGTCGGGTATGCGAAGACCGACGTGCTGACGCAGCTCGGCGCTCTCGAGGAACTGGAGGACGACCTCTTTCTCGCGAAGCTCCGCGAGTCTCCGTTCTACCCCTCGGGGGGCGGTCAGGTGACGGATCTCGGCTGGATCGAGCGCGACGACGATTCCCAGCTGCGCGCCGAGCTCGTCGAGGCGTATCGCTTCGGCGACGACCAGACGCTTCTTCTCCGGGGGGCCGGCTTCGCGGCCGGAGATCGTGTTCGCGCCGTCGTCCCCTGGGCGACCCGCTTTCCGACGATGGCGAACCACACGGGTACGCACCTTCTCCACCAGTCGCTACGCGATGTCCTCGGTGAGCACGTCAGGCAGGCGGGGTCGGCTGTTCGCCCCGACAAGCTCCGCTTCGACTTCACCCACGAGCACGCGCTGACTGCCGAGCAGCGGGAGCAGGTCGAGCGCAGTGTGAACGAGCGGATCTTCGAGAACCTGCCGGTTCACGTCTTCGAGACGCCGATCGACGAGGCACGTCGCCTCGGGGCGATGATGCTCTTCGGCGAGAAATACGGCGACATCGTGCGCGTCGTCGAAATAGCCGGCTACTCCACGGAGCTGTGCGGCGGGACGCATGTCGCGTCGACGGCGGAGATCGGACCGTTCGTCATTCTCTCGGAGGGCTCCGTGGGCGCGGGTGTGAGGCGTATCGAGGCCGTCACCTCCGGGGCAGCCTGGGCAGTGCTCGACGAGCGCTCGCGCGAGCTCGGTGCCCTGCGTGCCGAGCTCGAGGCGCTCCGGAAAGAGGCGCGCGGCCGTCCCAAGGCCGTGCCGATTGAACAGGTCGTCGAGATCGACGACGCCCTGCCGATCACGGAGGTGAAAGGAGTAAGCGTCCTGGTGCACCCGGTCGAGGGTCTCGACGCCGACGAGCTGCTCGAGCTCTCCGACCGGTACAAGCAGAAGCATGCCCCCGCGGCGGTCGTGCTCGGGTCGCACGAGGACGGCAAGGTGCACCTAGTGGCCAACTTCGACCCCTCGGTGGCCGAGCGCGTGAGCGCGTCGGACGTCGTCCGCCAGGCAGCCGCCATCGTCGGCGGCGGTGGGGGCGGGCGCCCGACGATGGCGCGCGCCGGCGGCAAGGATCCGGCAAAGCTCCCCGAGGCGCTGGCCGAGGCCGAGCGGCTCATCGTCTCCGCGCTGTGAAGGTGCTCGCACTCGACTACGGCGCCGCAAGGACAGGCGTCGCTGTCTCCGATGCGACAGGGACGATTGCACGGCCGCTCTGCGTGGTCGAGCGCGCAGCGAGTGTCGACGGCCTCGCAAGAATCGGCGCGCTCGTTCAGCAGGAGGATGCCGAATGCGTCGTCGTCGGGCTCCCCCTCACCTTGCGGGGCGAGCATGGCGGCCAGGCAGAGGAGACGGGGGCGTTCGTGCGAGCGTTGCGCGAGTCACTGCAGGTTCCGGTGGAGACGTACGACGAGCGCTTCACGACAGCGCTCGCGGCTAGGGACGGCGGGGACGCGCCTGAAGACGCGCGCGCCGCTGCGCATCTCCTCGAGAGCTACCTGGAACGGACACGGCTGAGTTGAGCCTTCGCGCGCTCGCTGTCGGGATCGTGCTGGGCGCGCTCGCGCTCGCGGGCTGCCGGCACGAGGATCCCCCTCCGCCGCCCGTCGAGACGACGCCTCCCCTCGCGCGCCTGCGAATCATCTTCCCTGAGGGCTTCACGCGGCGCGAGATGGCCGAGCGCGTCGCTGCTGTACGCGAGATCGCAATCGACAAGCGAGGAGTCACGCCGCGGCTGACCAGCACGGGGTACGAGCAGGCGAGCGCGACCGCAAGGCCTCCCGCGGAGTTCCGGAAGGATGCGGCAGGCCGGTCGATCGAGGGCTTTCTCTTCCCCTCGACGTACGAATTCAGCCAGTACACGCCCTCAGCGAGGCTCGTGCGGGATCAGCTCGCCGCCTTCAGGCGCCAGTGGGACAAGGTGAATCTTCGCTACGCGAGGTCGAAGAACCTCACGCCGTATGACGTCCTCATCATCGCGTCGATGATCGAGAAGGAGGCGGTCGTGCCCGGGGAGCGCCGCCTCGTCGCTGCGGT
>DASTEM010000070.1:0-3199 GCA_035709545.1 Gaiellaceae bacterium
GCACGGACATTCGCACGGTCTCGTCGACCGCTCGATCATTCGCTCGCGGGCAGGGCTTCGGGTGGTTGCCATCAGCCTCGGCGTCCTCGGGCTCACGGCGCTCGCGCAGGTGGCGATCTTCGTCATCACAGGCTCCGTCGCGCTCCTCGCGGATCTCATCCACAACTTTGGTGACGCCGCGACGGCGATCCCCGTCGGCGTGGCCTTCCTGATGCGCTCGTTTCGCGCCGAGCGGATCGCAGGTCTCTTCGTTGTGCTTGCGATCTTCATCTCGGCGTGCGTCGCGCTGTACGAGACGATTCTCCGGTTCATCGACCCCGAGCCGCTCTCCCATCTCGGGGCGCTGGCGGCTGCGGGCGTCATCGGGTTCCTCGGCAACGAGATCGCGGCGCAGGTTCGGCTCCGAGGCGGTAGGAAGCTCGCGAGCCCGGCGTTGATCGCGGACGGAAACCACGCTCGCGTCGACGGCTTCGTCTCACTCGGTGTCGTCGTGAGCGCGCTCGGCGTCGGCCTCGGCTTCGATCTCGCGGACCCCGCAGTGGGTCTGGCGATCACACTCGTGATCCTCAAGGTCACCTGGGACTCCTGGCGGACGGTGCGAGACAGCGAGCCGGCCCCGCAGCAGTAGACGGCGTCGTCGAAGACCGCGTCCTACCCATCTCGGGCAGACTCCCCCATGTGCGCGAGCTCGCCGACTACCGCGACGAGTTCCCAATCCTCTCGTCGACGACCTATCTCGCGAACCACACGCTTGGGGCGATGCCGCACAAGGCGGCCGAGCGTCTGGCCGAGTTCTCACGCATGTGGGCAGAGCGCGGAATCCGTGCGTGGGCCGAGGGCTGGTGGGCGTCGCCGATGCGTGTCGGCGACCAGATCGGCCGCATCATCGGTGCGACGCCAGGCTCGACGGTCATGCAGCAGAACGTCGCGATCGCAGAGGCGATCGCGCTCTCGTGCTTCGGGGCAGTCGACCCTGCGCGAAATCGCGTCGTCTACGAGCGCGGCAACTTTCCGTCCGTTCGGTACCTCTACCAGGCACAACCGGAATTGGAGGTCGTCATCTGCGAGGACGACAGCGAGATCGTCGAGCGGATCGACGAGCGCACGCTGCTCGTCCCGATCAGCCACGTGATCTTCAAGCAGGCGGAGATTCAGGACATCGAGCCGATCGTGCGTCGAGCTCACGAGGTCGGCGCGCACGTGATTCTCGACTGCTACCAGTCGGCCGGAATCGTTCCAGTCGACGTCACCGCGCTTGCCGTCGATTTCGCCGTGGGCGGCTCGGTCAAGTGGCTGTGCGGTGGGCCCGCGAACGGTTGGCTGTACGTCCGGCCCGATCTGGCGGAGAGCCTTCGCCCGACGTACACGGGCTGGCAGGCGCACGCGCGGCCGTTCGGCTTCGAGGAGGAGATGGAGTATGCGACCGGCGCGGCACGCTTCCTCACCGGCACCCCGAACCCGGCCGCGCACTACGCCGGGACCGCGGGGTACGACCTGATTGAGGAGGTCGGCGTCTCGCGGATCCGCGAGAACTCGCTGCGCCAGACGCAGCTCCTCATCGATCTTGCGGATGCAGCCGGGTTCGAGGTCCAGAGTCCGAGGGATCCTGCCCGCCGGGGCGGGAGCGTCACGATCGACGTTCCCGAGGCAGCCGCCGTCTATGCGGAGCTCGAGTCCCGTGCGATTCTCGGCGACTTCAGGCCGGGCGCCGGGATCCGCCTGGGGCCGCACTTCTTCAACACGGACGACGAGATCGCGTTTGCGGTCGCGCAGATGGTCGAGATCGTGGAGACGGGCACCTTCGCGCGCCATACGGGCGCCGCCGCCCTCCACTAGTCCGCGTCGGGCTCGTCCTCCAGTCGCCAGGCATCGACCAGGAGCTCGCGCAGAAGAGCCAGAGACCCACTGCGACTGCTCGAGTCTAGGTCGCGGCCCTGGACTCCCAGCCCCCGGGCGTCGTACGATCATGCGGGATGTCGCTGCAAACGGGCGAGAAGTTCCTCCACGAGATCGTCTCGACGGTCGCGTCGTCGCTCGAGCTGAAGGAGGTGCTGCGGGCCGTCGTTCGCCTGATGTCGGAGGCGAGCGGCGTTCACGCTTGCTTCGCGTACCTGGTCGAGGACGACGGTACGCGTCTCGTGCTGCGCGCTGCGTCACCACCGTATGAGCGTCAGGTCGGCAAGGTCGCGTTCGAGCGCGGCGAGAGTCTCGCGTGGTGGGCCGCCGAGCGAGGCGAGCCGGCGTTCATTCGGGACAACGCCATTGCCGACCCGCGCACGAAGTACGTGCCGGAGCTCGAGGAGGAGCGGTTCCAGTCGTTGCTCGCTGTGCCGATCATCGACCGCGCCGGCGAGGCGATCGGCGTGATCACCGCCCACACCGAGGCTCCACGTGAGTTCTCGGACGACGAGGTCGACTTTCTCGTCACCTCGGCTTCACTCGTCGCCGGCGCAATCGAGAACGCACGCTTGTACGAGGAGACGCGACTCCGCGTCGTCGAGCTCGAGCAGCTCACCGAGCTCGCGGAGGCGATCGCGCGGGCCGAAGCTCTCGACGACTTGCTAGAGACAGTCGTCGCCGACGCGCGGCCGCTGCTCGCTGCCCGCGCCTGCCACGTCTATTTGCTGGATCCCGCACGCGAGGAGCTCGATCGAAAGGCGAGTGACCCGGAGGACGGCAACGCGCGCCAGACGCTCGGCCTCGCCGAGCTCGGTCCTGAGCTCGCACGCGGCGGCCGGAGCACACGCTTGGCGGTCCCACTCGTCGTGAACGGCGAGCTGATCGGGCTGCTCGTGGCAGAAGGCAGCGCGCGTGTCGAGCTGGGACGTGCAGTCGCGAGTCAGGTCGCGGTCGGTATCAAGAAAGTCCAGGTGATCGAGCAGCTCACGGAGAAGAACTTGATCAAGGACTTCTTCGAAGAGCTTGCCGGCGGCAGACCGCGCGGCGACCTCGAGGGGCGAGCAGCCCGACTCGGTTGCGACCTCGACCAGCCGCACGTCGTGCTCATCGCCGAGCCGCCGACCGAGGCGCTTGCGCGCGTGCTCCGCGGCGTGGCACCCGGATCGTTGTTCGATCATCGAGAGGAGTCGCTCAGGGCGCTCGTGAAACTCGCCACGTCCTCGAGCGACTCGTTCCTCGAGCGGGTCCGCCGAGCACACGGGGATTTCGAGCAGCCGGTCTCCGTGGGGGTCTCGAGCGT
>DASTEM010000071.1:0-4704 GCA_035709545.1 Gaiellaceae bacterium
GACTTCACGCGAAGCGCTCGCTCGTCGCGGGGGCGCCAGCGAATCCAGGCGTGTACCTCTTCCGCGATCGCAACGAAACCGTGCTCTACGTCGGACAGGCGCGCGACCTTCGTGCTCGGCTCCGGTCGTACTTCTCGGGCGATCGGCAGCGGCCAGCTGTCGAGGCGGCGCTCGGTGCGCTCGAGCGCGTCGAGTGGCGACCGCTCGGGTCCGAGCTCGAGGCTGCGCTCGAGGAGCTTCGACTCATTCGCGAGCTTCGCCCGCCCGCGAACGCGCGAGCGGGGCGACCCGATCGCTACGTCTACCTCGCGCGACGCGGGGAGAAGTGGATCGTCAACGCCGAGCCCGGCCCGCTCGGCCCGATCTCGAGCAAGCGCAAAGCCCAGCTCGCCGCACGCGCGCTCGACGGTTTCGACGGCGGGGACCTGACAACGGCGCTCCCTCCGCTTCGGGCAAAGCTGCGCCGGCTCGCGCGAGACCTGCGTTTCGAAGACGCCGCGCGTGTCCGCGATCGCCTCGCAGCGCTGGAGGATGTCGTCGCGCGGGTCGTCGAGCTCGATCGGTTGCGCAGCGCGAGGGTGTGTGTGCTCGCTCCCGCGCGTCAGCCGGGCTTCAGGCGCGCGTTCTTCGTGGCCGGCGGGAGGGTGACGGCGCGCACGGTGGCTCAAGGCCGCGCCGGAACCCTCGAGGTCGCCGCCGGTCTGGGGGAGATACTCGCTGAGCCATCGCTGATGCCCGAGGATGCGGACGAGCTGCTGGTCGTCTCGAGCTTCCTGCGCCGTCCTGGCCCGGAGCTGCGAATCGTCTCGCTCGACGCCGGAGAGATCCTGGCGGCGTAGCCTGTGGGCCGTGGAGACTGTCAACTTTGCCGACCGCCTCGTCGAAGCGGTCGGACGCAAGCGCAGCCAGCTCGCGGTCGGCCTCGATCCGCGCCTCGATCTGCTGCCGATGGAGCTGCGCGGCGAGGCGGTGCTCGGACGGGCTGCCGCAGCCTCGGCCGTCGCGCGCTTCTGCAAGGGGATCGTCGATGCCGTCGGGCCGTACGTCGTTGCAGTGAAGCCGCAGGCGGCGTTCTTCGAAGCGCTCGGCTCGGACGGGTTCAAGGCCCTTGAGGAGGTCTGCGCCTACGCGCGCTCAACGGGGTTGCTCGTGCTGCTCGACGCGAAGCGCGGTGACATCGGTTCGACGTCGCGCGCTTACTCGGCGGCGTTCCTCGAGCCGCGTGACGGCGATCCGCCGCTCGCCGACGCAATGACCGCGAGCCCGTACCTCGGCCATGACGCGGTCGAGCCCTTCCTGGCCGCATGCCGCCGTGACGGCGCGGGTGTGTTCTTCCTCGTGCGGACGTCCAACGCCGGCGCAGCCGACGTCCAGGACCTCTCGCTCTCGGACGGACGCCCGCTCTGGCATCGGCTCGCCGAGCTCGTGAGCGAGTGGGGCGCGCCGCTCGTCGGCGAGCACGAGCTGTCGAGCGTCGGCGCAATCGTCGGGGCCACGCACCCGCGGGCAGTCTCCGAGGCACGGCGACTGCTCCCGCGGACGCCGATCCTGCTCCCCGGCGTCGGTGCGCAGGGCGCAACGCCGGCGGACGTTGCACGAGCGTTCACGGCGGGGCCTGCGAGCGCGCTCGTGACCGCCTCGCGGTCGGTCATCTTCGCGTACCGGGACAGCGAGGAAGACTGGCGTGCAGCTGCTGCCGCAGAGGCTGAGCGCCTCGCACAGCAGGTGTGGGCAGCCGCTGGGTGGTAGGCGGTGACCGCGAGCGCGTGGAGTACAGTGTCCGCCCGCTGATGCGCAGAGCACTGCTCGTCGCCGTCATCGCCTTCGTTGTCTCCGTCGCGGCTCCGGCCAAGGCCTCGCCTCCGCCTGCCGTGAGGGCCGCGGCCTGGTATCTCGAAGGTCACGACGGCGTCTTCCTCGCCGGAGGCAACGAGCACGAGCAACGAGCGATCGCGAGCATCACCAAGCTCATGACAGCGATCGTCGTGCTCGAGCAAGCGCGCCTCACTGACGTCGTTCGAGTGGACTCCCGCGCGGCCGGTGTCGGCGAGTCGACGGTCTTCCTGCAAGCCGGCGAGGAGCTCACGACGGCCGAGCTGCTCACGGCGATGCTCGTTCCGAGCGCAAACGATGCGGCTACGGCTCTTGCGCTTCACGTCGGGAAGGGCTCGACAGCGCGCTTCGTTGCGCTTATGAATGCGAAGGGGGAAGAGTTGGGTCTGACCGACACGAACTTCGAGAACGCGCACGGGCTCGACGCCCAGGGACATGTCTCGAGCGCGCGCGATGCGACGGTGTTGACCCGCTACGCGCTCGGGATTCCGTTCATCCGCGCCGCCCTCTCCCAGTCGACGGTTTCGCTCCCTGGCGGCAGGAGCTTCCCGACGACGGATGACCTGCTCCTAAGCTGGCCCGCCCTCGTCGGAGGAAAGACAGGACACACGCGAGACGCAGGCTGGTCTCAGGCGGCGGCTGCCAGCGCAGGAGGAACTACCGTCTACGCAGCGGTTCTCGGCAGCGATACGCGCCGCGCTCGCAACGACTCGCTCAAGGAGCTCCTCAGTTACGGGTTGGCGCAGTACCGGCGCGTTACGGCGATCGACGCGAGCCGCGTGTACGCAGAGGCCGAGACGGGATACGGCCGCCCTTCCGTGGAGCTCGTTGCTCGGCGAGCTCGAGTTCGCACCATCCGACTCGGAACGCCGCTCATCGAGCGGGTCGTATCGCCGTCCTCGGTTGCACTCCCTGTGCGCGAGGGCGAACGGCTTGGCCGGATCGAGGTCTACGACGGAAACCGGCTCGTCGCTGCGTCGAGCCTGGTGGCGGCCGCCGACGTCTCCGAGCCGGGCGTGCTGGTCAAGGCACGCTGGTACGCGACGCGGACCGCCGCGAACCTCTGGGGGATTTTCGCGTGATCGTGACCGTCACGGTCAATGCGGCGCTCGACCGCACGCTCACGGTGCCGGTCTTCCAGATCGGCTATCGACACCGCTCGAGCGAGGTGCTCTCCCTCGCCGGAGGCAAGGGGATCAACGTCGCGCGCGCGCTGAAGCTCCTCGACACACCGGTCGTGGCGACTGGGCTCGCCGGGGGACGCACGGGGACGCGGATCATCGAGGAGCTGACCGCAGAGGCGATCCTCAACGATCTCGTGCGCATCTCGGGCGAGTCGCGCACCTCGACCGCAGTCGTGGATCCCACCTCGGGGACATACACCGAGATCAACGAGTGGGGGCCCGAGGTCACCACGACCGAGCTCGAGATGCTGACCGAGAAGCTCCACTACCTCGCGCGCGGAGCCGACTTCGTCGTCCTCTCGGGCTCGCTCCCGCGAAAGGTGCCGACGACCTTCTACGCGGATGCGATCCGCGATCTCGCCCGGCGCGACGTTCGGGTCGTGCTCGACAGCGAAGGCGAGCCGCTCCGCTTCGGGGTCGAAGCCGGGCCGTTTCTCGTCTCCCCGAACCAGCGCGAGGCCGAGCAGCTCGTCGGGCAGGAGCTCGAGGACGACGACGACTTCCTGATGGCCCTCGATGCGATCGCAGAGATGGGCGCTCGGAACGTCTTGATCACGCTCGAGAACGGTTGCTTCGCGCTGCTTCGCTTCGGAAAGAAGACGCGGCGAATGCGTGCCTTCGCTCCGCACGTCCAGCCGGTGTCCGGGGTCGGCTCGGGAGACGTCCTGTTGGCCCAGTTCCTCGTCGCAGTCGGCGACGAGAGATCGCCCGAGGACGCGATCCGCGCCGCGGTAGCTGCGGGCGCGGCCTCGGTGCGAGAAGTCGGCGCTGGCCGCTTCAGCCCGGCGCTTGCGGCGACGCTGGCCGCCGACATCGAGCTGGCCGAGCTCCACCCCGTGCGCTCGTAGACTCCGCGGCCATGGCGGCATGTCCCGGCTGCGGACGCGACATGGAGGACACCCGCTTCGGGATCGACGTGGCGGTGATAACCGTCGGCGGACGCTGCTAACGTCGCGTGATGGAGACCGAGTTTCGCCAGGAGGAGATCGAGCGGCTCGTCGCGTTCGAGCGGAAGTTCGGCAAGGAGGGGCTTACGTTTGACGACGTGCTCCTGCTCCCCGCGGAGTCGCACGTCCTCCCGAACGACGTCTCGACGGTCACGAGGCTCACGCCCTCGATCTCCCTGAACATTCCGCTGATCTCGGCCGCGATGGACACCGTTACGGAGGCGCGGCTCGCGATCGCGCTCGCCCGCGCGGGCGGCCTCGGGATTGTGCACCGGAACCTCTCGATCAAGGATCAGGTGGCCGAGGTCGACAAGGTCAAGCGCTCGGAGTCGGGGATGATCGTGGAACCCGTGACTCTGCAGGCGGGCGATCTCGTCGCAGACGCGCTCGAGCTGATGGAGCGCTACCGGATCTCGGGTGTGCCGATCACCGACGACGAGGGCGTCCTCGTCGGGATCCTGACCAACCGCGACCTCCGCTTCGAGTCGAATACACGCCAGCCGGTCTCCGCGCTGATGACCTCGCGCAACCTCGTCACGGCGCCCGTGGGGACGACGCTCGACGAGGCGAGCGAGATCCTCCACCGGCACAAGATCGAGAAGCTCCCCGTGGTCGACGCCGACGGTCGGCTCAAGGGCCTGATCACCGTCAAGGACATCCAGAAGCGGATCGAGTTCCCGCTCGCGACGAAGGACGAGCAGGGCCGGCTCCGCGTCGGCGCCGCGGTCGGCGTGGGCCCG
>DASTEM010000072.1:0-3438 GCA_035709545.1 Gaiellaceae bacterium
CTCTCGATCGAGTCGCTCGCGTATGGCGGTAACGGCGTTGCTCGACATAACGGCTTCGTCGTCTTCGTGCGCGGCGGGCTTCCGGGCGATCGCGTTCGCGCGCGCGTGACCAAGGTCAAGCGCGGGTTCGCCGAGGGCTTCGCGAGCACTCTCCTCGAGCCGGGGCCCGATCGTGTCGAGGCGCCCTGCCGTCACTTCGGCGTTTGCGGCGGCTGCCGCTTCCAAGATCTCGCCTACGGCGCGCAGCTCGCACAGAAAGAGCGGCAGGTTCGCGATGCGCTCGTGCGGATCGGTCGGATCGCCGACCCGCCGCTCGAGCCGATCGTTCCCGCCGCGTCGCTCTACGGCTACCGCAACAAGCTCGAGTACTCGTTCTCGTCCGGGGAGGACGGCGTCGAGCTGGGCTTCCACCGAGCCGGGCGCTGGGACGAGGTGATCGGGATCGAGGAGTGCCTGTTGACCACGGATGTCGGCAACGCGATCCGGGTCGCGGTCCGCGACTGGGCGAGGGAGGAGCAGCTCGAGCCGTACGACCAGGCGACGGGTGCCGGCTACCTGCGTCACCTCGTCGTTCGAGAGGGACGGAACACGGGCCAGGCGCTCGTTGTCCTCGTCACCGCTCCGGGCGAGCATTTCGAGGCGGGGTACCTCGTCGACGTTCTCCGGCGCTTTCCCGAAGTCCGCTCGATCCACTGGGCGATCAACGACACGCCGGCCGAGCAGACGAATCTCCCGACGCGGCTTCTCTGGGGAGAGGACGCAATCGAGGAGGAGCTACTTGGGCTCCGCTTCCGTCTACGACCTTCGGCCTTCCTGCAGACGAACACCGAGATGGCCGAACAGCTCTACGGTCTCGCACGCGAGGGCGCGGCGCTCACCGGTTCCGAGAACGTCTTCGACCTCTACTGCGGGACGGGCACGATCGGACTCGCCCTTGCGGCCGAAGCCGGCTTCGTGTGGGGGCTCGAGATCTCAGAGGAGGCTGTGGCGTGCGCGATCGAGAACGCCGAGCTCAACGGAATCGAGAACGCGCGGTTCTTTGCCGGAAACGTGGGGCAGACACTCGAGGAGCTCGTTGAGGAGGCCGGTGCGCCCGACGTCGTCGTCGTCGACCCGCCGCGTGCGGGGCTCGCGGGCAAGGCATTGCGCCGCACGGGCGCCCTGGGGGCTCCGCGGATCGTGTACGTCTCGTGCAATCCGACCACGCTCGCGTCTGATGTC
This sequence comes from Gaiellaceae bacterium, assembly GCA_035709545.1. Classification (GTDB taxonomy): domain Bacteria; phylum Actinomycetota; class Thermoleophilia; order Gaiellales; family Gaiellaceae; genus GMQP-bins7. Next base: position 1,222 of record DASTEM010000072.1, read on the forward strand.
CAGGTTCTGCGAGACGACTACGGATACGAGCTCGTGCGCTGTCGCCCGGTCGACATGTTCCCGCACACGCCTCACGTCGAGTCTGTATCTCTGCTCACTCGCACGTAGGGGCGAGATATATCTCGCCCCTACGAAAGTGCCCGCGCTTCACGGACGTTCCGCCAGAGGAGGTCGGCATTCGGGAGCAGGAAGCCGAGGCAGACGGCGGGCAGCGCCGGCAGGCCCGCGATGCCGTCCCAGGTCCACACGAGCACGAGCGTTACGCCGAGGAGTCCCGTCATCCCGATCCACGCCCAGGCGACTCGGAGCGCGAAGCGATCCGCTGCGGCGAGGAACAGTGCGAAGAAGAGGATGTCGGGAGGGCCGATGTTGACCGTCGCCACGTCACCGGGGCCTGGGAACGCGACCGATATCCGCTCGAAGAGCCCCGGCTCTTGCTCGACCACGTACTCGGTCGGACCGGCGGCGACCGACCAGATGTCTACCCACGGCACGAGGAGCGCGACGAGTGCGATCCACCAGAGCTCCTCGAAGAGGGTGAGGAACCAGAACCCGACGAGTGCGTAGCAGGCGAGCTTGGCGACGTTACCCGCCGAGTCGACGTCGGCCAGCGTCAGGATCGCTGCGGCGCCGGCCGCGACGGCAGCAATCGCGAGAAGAACCTTGTTGCCCGCCCGCGCGATCGGAAGTGCGATCCAGATCCCGGCCGCGAAGGCCGGAAAGACGATCGCGCTCTGGAACGCGACGTCGAGCCCCGACGGCAGCCCTGGGAGGTGCCGGGCTCCCGCGCCGTAGGCGACCAGCACGACGAGGAGCACGGCGAGCGCGGCAGTTCGCGCTTGGCCACGCGTCAGAGGCTGCACTGGCCTCGCGGCCGCGAAGCGGCCGCCTTTAGGGATCTTCGCGCGTCCGGAATCCGCGCTCGCGGATTCCGGACTTGCGCATAGATCAGTACGGAGGTTGTTCCGCCCACCACGGGCCGAGCGCCTTGAAGGCGTTCCAGAAAGCCGTCTTCGCCGGCTGCTCGTCGAGCGACTGGTCGACGTCCGGGGTAACGAGCGCGTCGATCGTCGGGGTGAAGCGTTGCATGACTCCGGTCGTGGCGGCGTCGATTGCGTCGGACAGGGGGAAGCGAATGTCGTTGACGAACGAGACCGTCCGATCGCCCATGGCGACGACGAGCTTCGGCTGGACGATGTAGAGCTCTCGGGTGAGCCACGCGGCGGCGTCCGCAGCGTCCTCCGTACCGAACTTGAGGCAGTTCGTCCCGTAGACCGAAAGGGGGTCGACGTGGAGGCGCTGGAGCGACTTCAGCACGGCCTGGCCCGCGCGGCCGAAGAACGCGACCCCTTCTTGGATCTCCGACGGCTGCGGCGAAAACTTGAGGAGGAACACGTCGGCCAACGGATGCCCCGATCCAAGCACTGGGATCCTGAGCTCGTCGCCTGCTCGCGCGAGCTCGTCCCCGAGCTCGTTTATCTCGGAGATGGCCTTCTTCAGGTAGCGCTCGTAGATCTCGTCGGTAGGCACGGCGGCGGGCACAGAGTCGAGGGACCTTTCTCGCTTAGCGAACCTTCTCCTTGACCTGGGCGACCCACTTGAGCGACTGCAGGTAGGCGAGCGACTTCGGTCGACGGAGGATCTCGGCGGTCCGAAGCGAGAGCAGGAACTCCTCGGGCCCCTCGAATCGGCGCATGCGCACGGCCCCTGTGCCGACGCCTTGGAGCACGTGCGCGTCCGAGCCCGCCCCTTGCAGCAGGCGGTACTTCTGGGCGAAGCGGAGCGCCTCGTCATTGAACGAGTCGCGGAGGAGACGCGCGTTGAAGACCTCGAACACGTCGATCTCGGCGAGGTGACGGTGCAGAGTCGTCGGGTCCGGGATGGCGTGGAGACGATCGAAGGGGTGGGGCAGATACACGAGGCCGCCCTGCTCGCGGATCGCCTCGATCGTGTCCCCGAAAGACATCCCTCGCGGGATCTCCTCGGTGAGGAACAAGCCGATGACCTCGCCCTGGTCGTCTGTCTTGACCTCCTCGCCGGGGATGACGACGAGGTCGCGATCCGCAGCCAGCTCGACAGCCTCGAGCGCGCCGCCGAATGCGTTGTGGTCCGTGACCGCGATCGCGCCCAGGCCGATGCGCTCTGCGTGGTCGAGCAGGTCTGTGACGGGTGTCGAACAGTCGTGCGACCAGTCCGTGTGCAGGTGGAGGTCGACCA
>DASTEM010000073.1:0-6488 GCA_035709545.1 Gaiellaceae bacterium
CGCGACCTCGGTGCGCGAAGCAGGCTCAGCACCATGCAGAGGAATCGCTCCTCGTAGGCCGGGAAGACGGGGACCAGCTGGTCCGGGACGTCCAGGCTGATCGAGTGCACGACAACAACCGTTCGCTCGACGTCGATCGAGCGCAGCGTCACGGTCGGCCAGAACTGCCTGAACGTGGCCTGGAGCTCGGCAAACGCCTGGTCTGCCACGGGTGGACGCTACTCCAGGAACGACCCTGGTTGCTAGCGTGGCGAGGTGGCAACGTCACTCGAGGGTCGCGTGCTCGCCGTTGCGGGAGGCGCGGGAAACCTCGGCCCCACCGTGGTTCGCCGGCTCGCCGACGCCGGCGCGGTGCTCTCCATTGCGGGACGCGATGCCAGCTCGCTCGAGGCTCTGCGGACGGCCATGGGCGAGAGCGTCGAGCCGGCAGTTGTCGACCTTCTCGACCCCGGGGCTGCGCGTGATTGGGCAGACGGGCTCGCCACTCGTCACGGGCGAGTCGACGGGCTCGTCCACCTGGTCGGTGGATGGCGTGGCGGCACCGCGATCGAGGACGCCCCCCTCGAGGACTGGGACTACCTGAGCGGACTCCTCGTTCGTACCGTCCAGCATGTGACACAGGCATTCGCCCCTCATCTCATCGAAGGCGGCCGCGGGCGATTCGTGCTCATCTCGGCCGGCCAGGCGCAGGCGCCGACGCATCGGAACGCCGTCTACGCGGCGGCGAAGGCAGCCTCGGAGGCGTGGACGCTCGCGCTCGCCGATCGCTTCCGGGGCACTGGAGCGACGGCGAACATCGTGGTCGTGGGAGCGATCGTCACGCCGGCCATGCGCTCAGAGAGCCCGGACAAGGACTTCTCTACCTTTACGCCCGCGGAGGAAATCGCCGGAGCGATCGAGTACCTTTGCTCCGACGTCGCGGCCTCGATGAACGGACAGCGCGTCACGCTTCGCGGCGCTGCATAGCCATGACTAGCGATGTCTGGAGCGAGGTGGACGGGGCGCTCGAGCACACGTTCCGGTTCGGCGACTTCGTCGCGGCGCTCGCGTTCGTGAACAAGGTGGGAGAGCTCGCCGAGGCCGAGAATCACCATCCCGACATCGCGATCAACTACAACCGCGTGACGCTCCGCTGGTGGACGCACACTGCCGGCGGGATCACGGATCGAGACCGGGAGCTCGCTGAGAAGGCGAGCGAGCTCGTGGCTTAGCCGCGCGGTGTCCGTCTGCGGGCGGGGAGGATCGTTCCGCGCACCTCGCCGAGCTCCAGCACACCCGCACGTCCGCGCAGAACGACCTCGTCATCGTCTTCGAGGAATGTTCTCGTGCTTCCGTCGCCGAGCCTGATAGGACGAGTGCCGTTCGAGGTGAGCTCGATCAGCGAGCCCTCGCTTCCGTGCTCCGGCCCGGAGATCGTGCCCGAGGCGAAGAGGTCGCCCGTGGCGATCGACGCGCCGTTGACCGTTGCGTGCGCGAGCTGCTGCGGCATCGTCCAGTAGAGCCCGCTCGCGTTCGTCCGAGAGACGACCGTTCCCGAAAGCTCGATCTCGAGCTCGATGTCGAGAGCCCAGTTTCCCGGAGCACGCAGGTAGGGAAGCGGTTCGGGATCCTGCTTCGGTGCCTGGACGAACCGGTCTTCGAGCAGCGCAAGTGGCGTCACCCAGGCGGCGATCGAGGTGGCGAAGGACTTTCCGAGGAACGGCCCGAGCGGCTGGTACTCCCAGGCCTGGATGTCGCGGGCGCTCCAGTCGTTGACGAGCATTACGCCGAAGACGTGGTCGCGCAGGGCCGAGGCGGGCACGGGCTCCCCGAGACGACTGCCTACGCCGACCACAAAGCCCAGCTCGAGCTCGATGTCCAGCCGCCGGCTCGGGCCGAATGTGGGTGCGTCGTCGTCGGGCGCCTTCGCCTGCCCGCAAGGCCGCACGATCGGGGTTCCGCTGACGACGACCGTACCGCCCCGGCCGTGGTAGCCGACAGGGAGGTGACGCCAGTTGGGGAAGAGCGGCTCCGCGTCCGGACGAAAGAGGCGACCCAGGTTGGTCGCATGCTCGAGTGACGAGTAGAAGTCGACGTAGTCGCCGACCTCGATCGGGAGGTGCATGGCGACCTGCTCGAGCGGGATGGTCTCCGCTCCTCCCGTGACGAGCCGGTCGACCCGAGACAGCGTCGCTTCCCACGCCGCGCGGCCGAGCGCGAGGAACGGGTTCAGGCTCGTCGCTTGGAACACTTCGCCCAGCCTCGCGGCGGCGAGATCGAGTACTCCGTGGCCCACCCGGAACCCGACTCGCGGCTCGTCTCCGGCGACGGAGAAGACGCCGAACCCGATGCCGCCGGTCACAGAGGGCGCATCCCGCGAGCCTCGAGCTCCTCGACCGGCGCGAAGAAGCTGCAGCTCCCGCTCGACAGCAGCGCGAATCGAACGTCGTCCGTCGTCTCCATAGCCGAAAGATCTTCGCAGAGGCGCTCAAGAGGACTTCGTGTACATCCGATGACGAGGGAGCGACCTCGCATGTCCGACCCTGCACCCATCGAAGCTGCCCTACGGCCCAACATGAGCCTCGTCACTGAAGGCTCGCCGGAGCCGTACCGCCGGTTGGCCGAGGTCCTTCCCGACGTCCTCTTGGAGCAAGGCCTCGACGCCACCCTCGGTCGAATCGTGGACACGCTCGTTGACCTCATTCCGCACGACGACGTTCGTATCTACGAGGCCGACGAGGCGAAGCGCGAGTTGATTCTCGTGCTCTCTCGCAGCAGATGGACCGACGAGGTCCTGAGTGAGACCCGTTCCTTCGGAGACGGGATCACCGGTTGGGCCGCTGAGCATCGCGAGCCCGTTCTCGCGAACAACGCCCACGTCGATCCCCGCGTTCACGCAGTACCGGGAACGCCGGTCGACCCGAGTGCGCTGATCGCGGTGCCGGTGGTTGTGCGCAGCCAACTGAGGGGTGCCCTTGAAGTCCGTCGCGTCGGCAACGAGACCCAGTTCACAGACGAGGAGTTCCTACTCGCAAGGCGCGTCGCAGACGTAGTCGGCCTCGCAATCGACAACGCGCGCGTCCATGCCCGCTGCGAGACACTCGAGCGCACGTTTCTCTCCACCGTCGAGGTGTTCGCCAACGCCCTCGAGGCAAACGACGAGTACGCCTCGACCAATGCTCGCTGGATTGCGGATCTGGCGCTCCAGGTTGGGCGCGAGCTCGGGCTCGACTCGGAAGGGCTCGAGCGTCTCGAGCTCGGCGCGCTCTTCCATGACATTGGCAAGATCGGGATCCCTTCGCGAATTCTGTCGAACACCGGCGCGCTGACTGCAGAAGAGCGGGCGATCGTTCAGACGCACCCGATTCTCGGGGAGCGCATCCTTGCTCCGGTCGAGCGGCTCGCGAAAGTGCGGCACATCGTGCGCAGCGCCCACGAGCACTACGACGGGGGTGGCTATCCCGACGGCCTCGCGGGCAACCAGGTTCCGCTCGAGTCGAGAATCGTGCTCGCGTGTGCCGCCTTTCATGCGATGACGACGGATCGGCCGTATCGCAAGGCGCTCGGTGAGGAAGAGGCCCGGCGGCGTCTCGTCGAAGCGTCGGGATCGCAGTTCGATCCGCAGATCGTCGACGCGCTTCTTCGCGTGCTCGACGCATAGTTCGTCGTGGCGTCAGGCGCCGGCAGTCTCGGCCTTGCGCAGGCCGAGGAACGCCCACGTCCAGAACGCCACGCCCATCGCGATCGCGAGTGCGAACGCGCCGAGAACGTGCGGTGGATCGCCCGCGATGAACCCCCGTCCGGTCTCGAGCACATACGTCAGAGGGTTGACCGACGCGACGCTCTCGATCCAACCCTCGAGAAGCTCGAGTGGGACGTAGACCGGCGCGAAGAACAGGACGAGGAAGACGGGCATCTGCATCAGCGGCGCCGCCTGGATCGTCCGAAGGCGCATGGCGATTCCCCCTGCCCAGAAGAAGCCGCAGATGTTCACGAGCGCAGCGAGTACGTAGAGGCCGACGAGGTCGACGGCGCCGCCCCCGACGTTCATCCCCACGGCCAGCGCGACGACGGTGAGAACGACCGCGACGACCAGCCAGCGGCACATCGCGGCGAGCGCATACCCGAGGACGATCCCGGTCCGGTGTGGCGCCGCGAGGAGCAGTCGCTTGGCGAACCCGCCCTCGAAGTCCCGGGCCAGCCCGAACCCGGTGAAGACGCCGCTGAAGGCGGCCGACTGGAGGAGGACGAAGACGAACTGGAACGCCGTGTAGCCAGGCGGGAAGTCGAACCCCGGGATCTGGGCCACCTGCGATAGCCCGCCGGCGAACGCTGTGAAGAAGAACAACGGGAAGGCCATCGTCGGCAACAGGATCTGCGGGTTGGTGAGGGCGTTCTTCAGCGTCCGCCACGCAACGCCTGAGACGACGTCCCACATTCTCATGTCCGTGTCATCCGCGTTCGAAGCGCCCGCGACGCGAGCATGAGCGAGACGATCCCGAGGACGATCACGAAGCCGAATCCGAGGGCGAGCGCCTGGGCGTCCCAGCCCGTGATGATGAGGCTCCGGACGCACTCGATCATGTACGAGACCGGGTTGAGCGTGGCGGCCGTCCGGAACCAGTCGACGCCGATCAGGTTCCGGGGCGCGTTCATCGAGGAGATGAAGAGGAACACGAAGAGAACCGGAAAGAGCGCCTGGATCGTCTCACCCGATCCCGTCCGGTAGGCGAGCCACGCGCCGAGAGCGCCGAAGGACAGCGATACGATCGCTCCGTAGGCGAGGAGAACCAGAATGCCGAGTGCGCCCGACTCGAACTCCACACCGGTAGCCAGTCCGACCGCGATGTAGAAGAGCACCTGCACGATCCCGAGCACGACGACTCCGGCCAGCTGCCCTGTCAGGAGCGCCCAGTCGCGGAGCGCGGTCAGAGCGAGTCGGTTGATGAAACCGGTCTGGACGTCTCGAGCGAGATCCGTGCCAGCGTTCATCGTTGAGAAGAGCGCGCCCTGGATGAACGGAACGGCGAGCGCGAAGGCGAGAAACGACGTCGTCGGGAATCCCGGCAGGTCGGTCGAAGAGCGAAGGCCGCCGGCGTTCACGGCCATGAGGGCGATCGGGAAGATGAGTGGCGGGATCACGCTTGCCGGCTGGCGCGACGTCCGTACGATTGAGCGACGCGCAATGGCCCCTACCTGGGGCATGCTGCTCACTTCCGCTTCTTCTCCTGCTGCTCGGTCTCGGCCTCCTCGGTCGCGCCTTCGAGCGTGCGCCCGGTCTTGGCGAGGAAGACGTCGTCGAGTGTCGGCGCGCGCAGCTCGAGGTCGGCGACGTCGACGCCGTCCTGGTCGACGGCGCGGACGATGTCGGTCAACCCGAGCGAGTCCCGCAAGCGGACGGCGACGTCACGCGTGGTGGCGAGCGGCTCGCCGAACCGAGAGAGGAACTCGGCGATGCGGGGGCGGTCCTCCTCGCGATGCGGGATAGCGTGCACGCTCGGCCGCCCGATCTCTGCCTTCAGCTCCGCCGGCGTGCCCTCCGCGACGATCTTCCCCTGGTCGATGATCCCCACGCGATCGGCGAGGACGTCCGCCTCCTCGAGGTACTGCGTCGTGAGGAAGACCGTCACGCGGTCCTCTCGACGCAGGAGCGAGACCTCCTCCCAGAGCGCCGTTCGACTCTGCGGGTCGAGGCCAGTCGTGGGCTCGTCGAGGAAGAGGATGCGCGGGCTGTGGATGAGCGCCAACGCGAGGTCGAGACGCCGCTTCATGCCTCCGGAGTAGCCGGACACCTTCCGGTCGGCGGCGTCGGCGAGTCCGACTCGGTGGAGGAGCTCCTCCGCGCGCGCCGCTCGCTGATCCTTGCGCACCCCCTGGAGGGTGGCCTGAAGGCGGAGGTGGTCGCGCCCGGTGAGGAGTGGATCGAGGGCGGCCTCCTGGAGCGCGACGCCGATTAGTGAGCGCACCTTCGGCCCGTCCTTCACGACGTCGTAGCCGCCGACCCGCGCAACCCCCGCTGTGGGCGGGAGGAGCGTCGTCAGGACGTGGACGGTCGTGGACTTCCCGGCGCCGTTCGGCCCGAGGAAGCCGTAGATCTCGCCCGGTGCGACCGCGAGGTCGATCCCGTCGACGGCGCGGGGGCCCTTGCGGTACTCGCGAACGAGGCCCTCGACCTCGATCCCGTTCGCCGCCTCCACCGCGCCAACGTTACAGACGTGCTGCAGGTCTGCGATTCTCGCGCGATGACCATGCCGCGACTTCTCGATCGCGAGGCCGTCGCCTCGCTCCTTCCGCGGGTCGCGAGCCAGATCGAGATCGCGGAGCGCGTGTACCGGTCGCTGGCCCGCGGCGAGGTCGAGATGCCGGCGAAGGTAGGCGTGCACCCCCGGCCGGACGCGTTCTGCCACGCGATGCCCGCCTACCTGCGGGACCTCGACGTCGTGGCGATGAAGTGGGTGTCCGGGTACCCGGCGAACCCGGCCAAGGGCCTCCCGTACATCAGCGGAGTC
>DASTEM010000074.1:0-2723 GCA_035709545.1 Gaiellaceae bacterium
GCCGACGTAGTACAGCGGCCCAACGGCGAAGCCGACGCACGCCGCCGCCGCCGCCACGGCAACGAGCCCGATCTGGACCGCGACGAGGAACCCGCCGAGCTTCAGTGCGGCCGTGACGGCCACGATGACGACCAACCAACCGGGCTTGCCGAGCGCCTTGATCGTGGTCCCGTTCAGATACGTGAGCACCTGGATCAAGCCAAAGAACGCGAGAAGCTGCATGATCGGAACGCTGTCGGCCCACTTAGAGCCGAAGAAGAGCTCGACGATCTGGGGTGCGAGAACTGCAGTCGCCAGGAAGACCGGGAAGGCGATGAGCGCGGCAAACGACGTGCTCTTGTAGAACGCGGCCTTCAGGCGGGCGGGCTTGTCCTGCAGCTTGGCGTAGACAGGGAACGAGACGCGGTCGATCAGGCTGCTCGTGACCTGGATCAGCATCCGCAACATGCGGTTCCCGACCGTGTAGAAGCCGAGCGCGGCCGGGCCCAGGAACGCGCCGATGAGAAGCTCGTCGGCCCACCTCGTGAAGTAGATGAGCAGGCGGAAGCCGACGACGTTTGTGCCGAATCCGAGCAGATCGCGGCAATGGGAGTAGCTGAACGTGAGCCGCGGGCGGAAGTCGGTGACCCGCCACAGGACCAGCGTTCCCGTCGTGACTCCGGCGAGGTTCTGGATGACGAGGCTCCAGACGCCAAGCCCGGAGAACGCGGCGATCACGCCGCAGATGCCACCGACCGTGATCCCGCACAGGCTCCGGAGAGCCAGCGAGCGGAACTTCAGCTCGCGTGTGAGGAGAGCCCGCTGAACGAGGCTCGAAGCTTGCAGCGGGATCGAGAGCGCGAGCACGATGAGCACAGGGGCCAGCCTGTCGTCTCCGAGCACAGCCGCGATCGGCACGGCCAGCGCGGCAAGGATCAAGGTCAGGACGCCTGCGAATCCGACCGTCGTCCAGAACGCCGCGTCGAGATGCGCCCGTTCGAGCTCCTTGCGCTGGACGAGCGCGTCGGCGAGCCCCTCGTCGGCGAGGACGTGGGTGAGGCCGACGAAGATGGCCGCGAACGCCACGAGTCCGAAGTCGGTAGGCGCAAGGAGCCGCGCCTGTATCGCGATGACGACGAAGAGGGCGATCTGGCGCCCCCACGCTCCGGTCGCCGTCCAGAAGACGCCCTTCGCGGCGCGCGTACGAAGGCTCGGCTCGTCGCCGCCGGGCAGGCTCTCTACGAGGCCGTCGTCAGCGGCCACGGCTCATCCCCCATCCCCTTCTCCATCACTCTCACGGTACTCATCGCGGGCCGGTCCGGCACGCCTCCGTGCTCGAGGCGCTCAGGCCGGTCGAGTCGCCGCGGTGCTTCTCCAGCGCCCGAGGTCAATTCCGAGCAGGCTCTCGAGCTCGTCGAACTCGCCGGAGTACTGATTGCCGAGCTCGGTTCTCAGCCGGTCGTCGAGCGGCGGAATCGGCGTTCCCGTCGACAGGATGCGTTGGATTCCCAGGCGTCTGGCGACATCGACCGCGGGCTCTAGCCCGCGGCGCCGAAGTCGCCGGGCCATCTTCACCGCAAAGCCCGATGCGGCGCCGAGCGCCGGGGCGCTCGAGCGATTCACTTTCGTCGTTCCGCTCTCGGGAGGGAACCTGCTCGCGTCGAGCCCGAGAAAGTCAGCGAGCTTTCCTCGAGCCGTCTCGACGTCGGCGATGCTCTCCTCGAAGATCAACGGGAGAATCCGGTCGCGCTCGAATCGCTCGAGGTACCGCTTCACGTACCGGCTGTAGAAGCCGCGCTCGAGCACGCTCGGGCGGCTCTCGAGGAACTCTGCGAACGACCCGCGGAAATTCGCCCTCTGCATCGTGAACCCGTACGTCGAGTACGCGCGATCGACGGGGTGCCGCAGCATTAGCAGCAGCGTGACTCCCGGCAGCGTCTCGGAGATTCGGTCGGGACACTCGTCGTCGTAGAGGTACTGGGGCGAGATTTCGCCGATCGCGCGGTATGAGCCAGCCTCGTCGTCCGAGCAAAAGAACTCCTCGTACCACCCGAGCCCTTCCTGGTAGTGGCGGTCGAAGAAGCGGATCTCCTTGCGACGCTGAGGCATGTAGATGTCCGGATGGCTGTCCAGGAGCGAGTGGAGCCAGGTTGTCCCTGCCCGCGGCACGCCGACGCCTAGAAAGGTAGGAAGAGTCATGTCGCGGGCCGCAGCATGGGCTTCAACGGACTGTAGTGGTCCTGACGCGCGCCTGGTCTCGCGTCGCCCCGCCGGGCCGGTTCGCTCGTAAGCTACGACAGCACATGCGGGGAAGGGGAAGACCTGGGGCGAGGTGGATCGCGGTCGCCGCGATCGCGGTCGCGGCCATCGCGGGGCCGGCGGCCCTGCTCGCGTACGCAGGCGTGTTCGAATCGGCCGAGTCGCCCCGCGGAACGCAGACGCAGTCCGCCCCGACATTCGCGCCACGCGCTCCGGCGCAGAGCGGGATTCCACTGGGCCCGCCGAAGCTGCCGACAGCCCTCTACGGCGACGTCTTCACAGGGACAAAGCTTGCGCTCACGCCCGAGACCGCCGTGGAGGAGCTGAACGCCGCCCGCCTGAATGCGATGCGCGTGTTCGTGATCCTGGTCGGCGCGCAAAAGCACTACCGCAACGAGGACGGGACGTTCGACCTCGACAGCTGGAAATCAGTCGTCGACGAGTTCCGCGACGTCGATCTAAGCGAGTTCGTCGTGGACGGGACG
>DASTEM010000075.1:0-2487 GCA_035709545.1 Gaiellaceae bacterium
CACGGTCGTCCGTGATCACTCCAACGCACCGGTCGTCCGTGTACCAGAGCGACCGCATCCGCTCGCCCTCGGCGACGTGAATTCGCGGGTGCCCGAGAACCCTCTCGGCGAGGATCCGCTCGACGCGATCACCCGTTGCGGCGCCACCGGCGTGCACGACGCGCCGGCGGCCGTGTCCACCCTCTAGGCCGAGTCCTTCGTCGAAGTCGACACCGAGGTCGACGAGATCCCGGATTCGCGCCGGCGCCTCCTCGGTAAGAACTCTGACCGCGGACGAACGGCACAGCCCGCGCCCTGCGCGCACTGTGTCCTCGGCATGGAGCCCGGGCGAGTCATCGTCGCCGACCGCAGCGGCGATCCCGCCCTGTGCCAGCAGACTGGACGTCCAGAGAAGCGGGCCCTTGGTGAGGACGAGGACGTCCGCTTCGGCGGCGGCGCAGAGAGCTGCGAAGAGCCCGGCGACTCCGCCGCCGACGACGACGAGGTCGAAGGACTCCGGGTGAGGTGTGCCGTTTTTCCCGCTCATGCTAGTTTTAGCCTCTGAGTCAATAACCTCATGGCTGAGTTTACCACCCCACCAGCACTCCCCGCGCACGTTGCGCTTGCGGCGGTGTTCCAGGTGCGTGACGGAGTGCTCGCGGTGCTGCTCTGGGAGCGCGCACGTGACCCTTTCCGGGGCATGTGGTCGCTTCCGGGCGGCACGCTAGATGCCGACGAGACGCTCGAGGAGTCGATCCTGCGCCATCTCGCTACCAAGGTCGACGTGCGCGAGGTCGCCCACCTCGAGCAGCTCGGCATCTGGAGCGACCCCTCGCGCCATCCCGAGCGGTGGGAGCTCGCGACGGCGTACCTCGGCCTCGTTCCCCTGGGGCTCCACCCTCGCGTGCCGGCGGACACGCGCTGGCATCCGGTCGGCGACCTGCCGCCGACGGCGTTCGACCACGGCGCAATCGTGCTCGCCGGGCGCGAGCGACTCCGCGGGAAGCTCTCATACTCGAACATCGGCTTCGCTCTCGCGCCCGAGGACTTCACGCTCGCCGAGCTCCGGGACGTCTACGAAGCCGCTCTCGGATACGAGGTCTCGGCGACGAACCTCAAGCGCGTTCTCCTGCGAAGGGGCGCCATCGAGCCGGTCGGGAGGCAGAGGGCCCACGGTCCCAGCGGTGGTCGCCCGGCGGAGGTTTACCGCTACTGCTCGCGCCGGCTCGCAGTGACCGATCCCTTCGCTGTGCTGCGCCCGCCCGCGTGACAAGCCAAGGTTGCGTTCGGCGTCGAGATCGTATAAGCACGCCCCTTCGACCCCAATGGAGGGAGGCGCATGAAGCGCTCACTCATCGCAGCGGCCTGCGCGACCATCGTCGCAGCGATCGCTTTCGCAGCAACGGCCGGAGGCGAGCCGGCTGCGCTAACCGCAACGTTCACGGTCGTCGAGCGAGCGACGACCGACGCGGTAACCGATACCGGAAAGAAGGGCGACTCGGCCGGCGACATCCTGACGTTCGCCAACGAGCTCTACAACTCCGCCAACACGAAGAAGGTCGGCACCAACAACGGCTACTGCGTTCGGACCGTCGTCGGCAAGTCGTGGGAGTGCTGGTGGACGGCGTTCGTCGCCGGCGGGCAGGTCACGGTCGAGGGCCCCTTCCTCGATGCCGGCCCGAGCAAGCTCTCGATCACGGGCGGCACCGGCAAGTACTCGCGCGCCCGAGGATGGATGGACCTCCGCGCCCGCAACGACAAGGGGACGGAGTACGACTTCGTCTACCACGTGCAGGGCTGAGATTCGGCGGAGCGAGGGCAACCGTCTTCGCTCCGCCCTCTCAAGACGACGCAGTCGTTCGCCGATCAGTGGTGACATGCGGCACTTTCGTCTGTGGCTTCTCGTGATCGGCATCGTCAGTCTCGCGGCCGAGGCTCTCGCGGCGGCGGCGGTCTTCTGGCGCGGCCCTCACGCCCGCCGGACCGACCACACTTAGGCGACGGCGCGGATCAAGGCGGTCACGGCTCCCGCGATCACCATCGCGACGATGACCGGAGCTCTGAGCCAGATCGCGACGGCGGCTACCGCGACACCCGGAATGCGCGCGTCGACCTCAAGCTCCTGGTCCCCACCGAAGGTCTGGGTCACCACGAGCCCCATCAGCATGACTGGCGCGAGGAGGTCGACCATCGACCGCAAGCGCGCGGGCAGCGCACGTTTGCCGAGGAAGACCGGGCCGGTCGCCTTGAGCACGATCGTGATCAGGCCCACGAGGGCAACGACGATCCAGGCGTCGCTCATCGCCTGAGGCCCAAAAGGCACGCAGCCGAGGCCGCGACCAGAGGGAGCCCGGCCGGAGCGACCGGAATCAGGAGGAGCGTTATCGCGACCGCGAGCGCGGCCGCCCGGCGACCACTCCGATCGCGCAGGTACGGGACGGCGAGCGCCAAGAAGAGCGCGGCGAAGGCCGCATCGAGCCCCAGCGCGTTCGGATCCCCGAAGACGCC
>DASTEM010000076.1:0-21957 GCA_035709545.1 Gaiellaceae bacterium
GGAATCGCGACGTCGAGGACCTCGCGCAAGAGAAACGGTGAGATGACGCCGATCCCTGCCGAGAACACGATGAGCGCGCACACGACGCTCAGGCGAAGCCGGTACGGGCGAAACAGTGGGAAGATCCGGCGAAGGTTCGCCCTGCGAACAGCGAGGTCGGCGGGCCGCTCAGGCGGATCCTCGCCGGAGGCGAACGACTCGAAGCGGCGACCGGGCACGTCCTAAGCCTGCCTGCGGACGGTCAGTCGAGGCCGAGCGCGATTCGGAGTGCGTGATCCAGTCGGTAGGTCGCTTCCGGATCCAACGAGCCACGACGGGTCTCGAGCGCCGCCTTCGGCACGGTCTGGAGACTGTCGCAGCTAGCCACGCACTCACGAAGTAGCCCGTGGGCCGGTCCGAGGAGGACCTCAGTCGGAGCACCTCGAATCGTGGCGGTCACCTCCGCGACGGTCACGTTACGCAGTATCGGTATGGCGCGATCTCGCGTGACGACGACGCCTGGTCGGCGACCGCTCGGAAAATCGACGTCGTACACGTCACCGCGCTTCAAAGCGGCTCGGATTCGCCTTCTGGCTCGATTCGCTGCTGAAGAAGGATCAGCCCGTCCTGCCCGATCCGGTCTTCCTGCGGATGCATCTCGTACGCTCGACGGTATTGCTCTTCTATCTCCCGCTCGTGCTCCTCACGGAGGAGCATCGCGAGCCCTTGGCGAAAGGCGTCGCTCCGACTGGTGAAGCGCCCGCGGGCAACCGCTTCGTCGAGAAGTTGTGCATCCCGTTCCGGGATGCGTACTGGGATCTGAACTGTCACACGCGCAAAGTACACAGATTGCCGCGGCTGCGCAAGGTGTCTCCGCCAGACAGGCCTCGCTCCGCAGGCGTGGCGACAGGAGACGCGAACATGTCCTCGTGACCAGCGCCGTGACGATCGACCGCTTCCTAGAGCACGGCGGGCTCTCCGAGGCATCCCGGCGCGCGTACCGAGCCGACCTCCGCGCCTTCGCCGCATGGCTCGACTCGAACGGTCTCGGCCTCGACACGGTCGACGCGCGAGTCCTCTCCGACTACGTCGGCGAGCTCGGGCGGGGACACCGGCGGCTCGCGCCGGCGTCGATCTCACGTCGACTCGCCGCGATCCGCAGCTTTCTCCGCTTCAGCTTCGGGCCGGCTGCGGTTCCGGATGCAGCGCTCTCGCCCCGTCGGCCACGTCGTCTACCTGATGCGCCCAAGGCGGCCGAGGTCGAGGAGCTGCTCGAGCTCGCTCAGGGAGACTCGCCGCTCGCCATCCGGAATCGCGCGCTACTCGAGCTCCTCTACTCGTGCGGGCTCCGAAGCGCCGAAGCGGTGGGCCTTGACCTCGCCGACGTCGACTTCGAGCGTGAGGCGGTTCACGTGCACGGAAAGGGCGGCAAGGAGCGGGTCGTGCCTCTCGGCGAAGAGGCGGCACATCACGTGGCGCTCTATCTGCGCGACGGCCGGCCCGAGCTGGTGCGAGGCGCCGTCGACGCGCTCTTTCTCTCAGTGCGCGGGCGGCGCCTCGACACGAGCACGGTGCGCCGCCTCCTTCGTCATCCGCACCGTCTGCGCCACGCATTCGCGACGCACCTGCTCGAGGGCGGCGCCGACCTGCGCGTGATCCAGGAGCTGCTCGGTCACTCGTCGCTCTCGACGACGCAGATCTACAGCCATGTGGACGCGCGCCGCCTCCGGCGCGTCTACGACCGCGCTCATCCGCGGTCCTAGCGTTCACTCCTCGACGTTGCGCGTGAACGGCAGGGCTCGGGCTGAGGCCCGAGACCGTCGTCGCGCGGAGCCCGCAGCCCATCCCAGGTGCCTGGCTTCAGCCGGGCACCTGCCTTCTTCGCTCGAGGATCTCTGGGCCGGCCGCCCCACTAGGCATGGCATGGCTTCGAGCCCGTCGCGAGCTTCCGCTGTAGCTCGTTCATCCGAGCCTCGTGGGATCGGTCGGCCTCACTCCCGGGATCGAAGTCGTGCAGCCCCGGCCCCACCCAGACGACGTCCGGGGTCACGCCAGGCCCGCTCACGGCAAGCCGGTAGCGCCGCCCGTGCCCCGTCGGCCGCACTTCTCCACTGGGGGTCGTGTGCGGGACGAACCCGTAGCAGAACGTGCCGTCCGGATTTCGCGACACGAAACCGTTCTCGCGGCGCCAGCCCGGGCCGTACGCCGAGTCGAGCGTGTCGAGGTAGAGCACGCGGCCGTAACGATCGAGCGGATCGCCGGTGGGCGTGGTCGAGAAACCGTGCACGGGCTTCCCGCGATACGTGAGCCGCCCGAAGAGATGGTGCCAGCGTCCGCTGTAGCTCCAGTCGAGCCAGACCTCGAGCCGCGCGAGAGGGCCGCGCCAGTGCGAGAGGCGCAGCTCCCAGGCTCCATGTCCGGGCTTCCACGGCGGGAGCCCGAAGTTGGCCCGGTGCCGGCGCCACCGCTGGACCGCCCAGTGCGAGCCGTCAAGCGCTGTGCACGCCGTCACGAGGAACGGAAGAGCCGGGCCTTCGTACGGACCGCACGTATCTCGCAGCGACTTCCAGACGGGCCGACCGAACGTGCCGAAGCCCCCTGAGTAGTCGACGCGGAACTCCGACTGCATCTCCGCGGCAGAGGGCAGCCGGGCGTTCCGGGCACCCCATGCAAGCACTCGCTGAATCCGTCCCCGAGCGTGAAACGTGAGGAGCGCCTTCCCGCTGCTCGAGACCACAAGCTGCTCGCTCGAGGTGTTGCGCGCGATGAGCTGCGACGCATGACCGTCAGCGGGGAGCATTCCGGCAGCGAGGATCGCCACGACCAGAGAGATTGCAGCGCAAAGGAGCGAGCGCCTACCCGCCGAATCCGGTCGAGCGTCGTGACTGCCGCCGATCCCGATGTCGAGCGCTTCCTGCTGCTCCTGGCGGCGCGCCGTTCGCCGCGGACCGTCGACGCCTACCGGCGCGACCTCAAGGCGCTCGCCGCGTTCAGCGGCGGCCGGGCCGGAGACGCAGGTGTCGACGTGCTCGAGCGCTGGCTCGCCTCGATGCGAGCTGACGGGCTTGCGGCGTCGACTATCGCGCGCCGGGTGTCGGCCGTACGCTCCTATTTCCGTCACCTCGTCCTCATCGGCACGACAACAGAAAATCCGGCTGCCTCGCTTCAGCTACCGCGGCGCGGGCGCGCGCTGCCACGAGCACTCTCCCCGGCCGAGACCGAGCGCCTCATCGACGCTGCGAACGGCTCCAGCCCACGATCGCTGCGCGACCGCGCGCTTGTGGAGCTTCTCTACGGCGCCGGCCTGCGCGTCTCGGAGGCGGTCGGACTCGAGAAGGGTAGCGTCGCGCTCGAGGAGCGGGTCGTCCGCGTGCTCGGCAAGGGCGACAAGGAGCGCCTCGTTCCGCTGGGACGCCCGGCCGCAGAGGCTGCTCGCAAGTATCTCGCGCTGGGCCGGCCGCACCTCGACCGGCGCTACCGGCCCGAGCTGTTCCTGAACGCGCGCGGCGGCCCGCTGACGCGAGCGGGGGCATTCCTGATCCTGCGCAAGCTCGCTGACCGCGCGGGTCTCGAGCCGGGGCGAGTTCATCCCCACCTCCTCCGCCACTCGTTCGCGACCCACTTGCTCGAGGGCGGCGCCGACCTCCGGTCGGTCCAGGAGATGCTCGGGCACGCCGATCTCGGGACGACGGAGCGTTACACGCACGTCTCCGACCGACGGCGACGCGAGGTCTATTTCGAGGCACACCCGCACGCGAGGCGGAAGTCTCCGCACTCCGATACGTCGGCGTAACAATCTGCAACCGGCGCTGGCGTCGTTCGACGCGACGCCTATACTCGCGCGCCTGGCAGACCTGACGAACGCACTTCGCGAGCACTTCGGATTCGACACGTTCCGCCCTGGACAGGAGCAGGTCGTTCGCGCAGCCGTCGCAGGGCGGGACACCCTCGCGCTGATGCCGACCGGGTCCGGGAAGTCGCTCACGTACCAGCTCGCCGCGATGCTGCGTCCGGAGCCCACGCTGGTTCTCTCTCCACTGATCGCGCTCATGAAGGACCAGGTCGACAAGCTGCCGCCTGCGATCGCCCCGACCGCGACCTTCGTGAACTCGTCGCTCACCGCGGCCGAGACGTCGTCTCGCCTCGCCGACGTCGCCGCGGGCAAGAAGCGCCTCGTCTACGCGGCACCCGAGCGGCTCCGACAGGCGAGATTCGTCGAGACGCTTCGCGAGCTCGGAGTCGGTCTTGTCGTGGTCGACGAGGTGCATTGCGTGAGCATGTGGGGACACGACTTCCGGCCCGACTACCTCTTCATCAGCCGCGCGCTCGCCGAGCTCGGCGATCCCACGGTGCTCGGGATGACCGCCACCGCAACCCCCGAGACCGCGTCGGAGATCGGCGCGGCCCTGGGCAGAGAGCTCGAGGTCGTCCATACGAGCGTCGTCCGGCCGAATCTGCGCTACGACGTCGTGAGGGTGGCCAACGCCGAGGACCGTATCGAGGTGCTCGTCGACCGACTCGGCGGCGCGACGCGGGGGTCCGCGATCGTGTACGCGCGCTCTCGCCGCTCGACGGAAGAGCTCGCCCGCGTCCTACGCAGTCACGGTGTTCGCGCCGAGCACTACCACGCGGGCATGGAGCCGGCCGATCGCACCCGCGTCCAGAACGAGTTCGTAACCGGGCGCACACAAACGATCGTTGCCACGACCGCGTTCGGGATGGGCATCGACAAGCCGGATGTGCGGCTCGTCTGTCTCGTCAACTTCCCCGACTCGCTCGAGAGCTACGTGCAGCAGGTCGGCCGTGCGGGTCGCGACGGCAACCCGAGCGAGACGGTTCTCCTGGCGAGCCCGAGCGACGCAGTGGCGCTGCGTCGGTTCGCGGTCGCGGATGTCCCTTCCGCGGAAGAGCTGCGAGCGGTGTACCGCACGGTTCGCGCGGCTGGAGGAGCCATCGAACCGGACGATCTCGCAGCCGGTACCGACCGCGATCCCCGGGTGCTCGTCGGCATGCTCGAGCAGGCAGGCCTGCTGAATCGGGGGTTCGACAACGGGCGCCGGATGCAGATCGAGATCGCATCCAGACCGGACGACGCGAGCGCACGGGTCGAGCGGCTGCTCGAACGCGCCCGGCGCGCTGCCGAGTCCCGCGCAGACCGCATCATCGCGTTCGCCGAGAACGATGGGTGCCGGCACGCGCAGGTCGCCGAGCACTTCGGCGAGGGATTCGACGGTCCGTGCGGCGCATGCGACGTCTGCTCGCCACGTCCATCGGCTCGGCGCGCACCCGCGATCGTTCCTCCTCTTCCGGGTGACGTGGCAACCGCGATCGTGACCGCGGTGGCGAAGCTCCAGTGGCCCCTCGGACGTCGCAGCCTCGTCGCGACCCTTCGCGGATCTCTGAAAGCGCCGCCGTCTGCACGACGGTCCGGCGCGTATGGGATCCTCGCCGCCGCATCCGAGTCCGAGGTTCGGCGATGGGTGCAGGCCCTCGAGTCTTCGGGGGCGCTCCTCGAGAAAGAGACTCCTGACGGGTTTCGCGTCTTGCTTGCCCGAGCCGACGCACCTCGTCCGGCGCTCGGCCCCACAGCGGTAGCCGACGTAGACGACGACGTTGTCGAGCGGCTGCGCCAATGGCGCCTGGAGCGCTCGCGCGAGGACGGAGTTCCCGCCTTCGTCGTATTCCACGATTCGACCCTGCGCGAGCTGGCGGCAGCGCAGCCCCAGTCGCGGGGCGAGCTCGCGTCGATCAAGGGGCTCGGCCCGACGAAGCTCGAGCGCTACGGCGACGATCTGCTCGCCGTGCTGGCCTCGTAGGGGCGAGGTTCTCGATCCGTGCAGCGCGGTGGCTCACGCCCTGCAGGGGCGAGATACGTCTCGCCCCTAGAGCGAGGGTTCGTAGGCCAGCAAGGGCGAGCCCCTACCGCGAGGGGTCGCCGACGTCGAGCACGGCCTGCGCCTGCTCCTCGCGATAGCGGCGCAGGCGGCCCAAGAGCTCTTCGTCCCAGCGGGCGAGGATCGCTGCGGCGAGGAGCGCGGCATTGACGGCGCCGGCGCGACCGACCGCGAGCGTCCCCACAGGGATGCCGGCGGGCATCTGAACGGTCGAGAAGAGCGAGTCGAGCCCTCCCAGCTGCGTCCCCATAGGCACCCCGAGCACGGGGAGCAGCGTCTTCGAGGCGACCACGCCCGCGAGGTGGGCGGCTCCCCCCGCAGCCGCAATGAAGACCTGGGCACCGCGCCCCTCGACCTCCGCGATGTACTCCTCGAGCGCATCCGGCGTCCTGTGCGCCGACAGGACGCGCACCTCGTGCGCGATCTCGAGCGTCTTCAACGTCGTGACGGCGTGCTCCATCGTCTCCCAGTCGGACCGGGAACCCATGATCACCGCCACCCGTGTCGTCACTTCGCAAGCGCCTTCTTCTTCAGCGCCGTCTGGACCACACGTGCGGTCTTTCGCAGCTCGGGATCCGCGTCCTCCGACTCCGCGATTCCCTCGAGGAGCTGCATCGTGTGCCGCTGCGGCGTCCCGTTCTTCAGGCAGATCACGGCGAGCCGCCGCACCGCGGCGTTCGGATCGCGCGCGGCCAGCTCGTGCAGCTGCGGCCGAAACGAGTTCACGTCACCCGGGTGGCTCCGCGAGAGACCCTCGAGCGCGATCAGCGCGGAGCCGCGCGCCGCGGGGCTTTCGTCGTCGAGCCCGCGTCGCAAGAGCTCCACCTTCTGCCGGAAACGGAACTGGGCGATCGCTCGGTACGCCTGTGCGCGAACGCGGTAGTCGGCGTCGCGCGCGCCCGCCTCGATCTCCTCGTCCCATTGCGTACGCAGGACGGCCAGCGCGCGCTCGTCCCCGGCCTGCGCCAGCGCGTCCGCGCGAGCCGCAGCCTCGGAGAGGCTCACGTAAGCGAGGCCAGAGACCGTGGACCCGGGCCGGTATACCGCGCAGACGGCCGAAACAGCCGTCCCGTTCGCTTCTGTTCGAGGATGTGCGCCGACCAGCCGGCGACGCGTGAGCATGCGAACATCGCCGGCGCGAGCGGCGGCGGGATCCCCGCGACGTCGAGTACGAGCGCCGAGTAGTACTCGACATTCGTCTTCAGCGGCCGTTCGGGATGGCGCCGCTCCAGCTCGGCGAGCGCGGCCTCCTCGAGCCGCTCTGCGATCTCGATCTGCGGCGAGCCGAGCTCGCGCGCCGTGCGCTTCAGGATGCGCGAGCGCGGGTCCTCCGCGCGGTAGACGCGGTGGCCGAAGCCCATGATGCGTCTGCCGGCGTCCAGCGTGTCGCGAACCCACTGCTCTGGGTCACCCATCGCGGCGACCTCTTCGAGCATCGGCTTCACGTATGCGGGCGCACCGCCGTGCAGCGGCCCCGAGAGAGCACCGACAGCCGAGGAGAGGGCGGCACCGCAGTCCGCGCCCGTCGAGGCGGTCACCCGCGCTGTGAACGTGGACGCGTTGAGACCGTGCTCCGCCGTGCAAATCCAATACGCCTCGATTGCCTGCACATGCCGTGGGTCGGCGTCGCCTCGCCACTGGAGAAGGAATCTCTCGGCAGCAGTACGGCCGCCGGCGACGACCTCGTCGGGAACCGACTCAGCTGCGCCGTCGGCGAGGCGCGCGGAGCGGGCGACGATCCCCATCATCTGCGACGAGAGTCGACCGAGATCCTCCCGCGCCTGCTCATCCGAGATCTCGTTGAGCTTGCCGAGCCCCCAAAGTCCCGCGAGGCGCGCCGTCTCGGCTTGAAGATCGGCAGGTGCGTTGCCCGATAGGCGGGCCGGCTCGTACGGCTCAGGCTCCGGCATGACCGAGCCGAGGTCGTCGTCGACGAGCAAACCCCACACGCGCTCGTATGGGTAGCGGCCGACGAGCTCCTCGATATCCACGCCTCGATAGCGCAGCACCCCGCCCTCGCGGTCGGGCTCCGCGATCTCGGTCTCGACCGCGACGACGCCTTCGAGCCCGGGCTTGAAGTCGGTCGTCTCGGCCATCTCGCAGGACGCTACCTGACCAGGATTCCGCCCGCGTGCAGGTACGATGCGGCGCGCCGATGGGCCACCGCGTCACCCTCATTCCCGGAGACGGGACGGGCCCAGAGCTCACCGAGGCGACCCGGCGCGTGCTGGAAGCCACGGGCGTCTCGTTCGACTGGGACGTACGCCAGGCGGGAGTTGACGTTATGGAGGAAGCGGGAACGCCGCTTCCCGAAGCGACGCTCGAGTCGGTCAAGCAAAACGGGGTCGCGCTCAAGGGGCCGATCACGACACCGATCGGCACCGGGTTTCGGTCCGTCAACGTGGCCCTGCGCCATGAGCTCGAGCTCTACGCGTGCCTGCGGCCTTGCAAGACGTACCAGGGCGTTCGCTCGCGTTACGAGAACGTGGACATCGTCGTGGTTCGCGAGAACACCGAGGACCTTTACGCCGGCATCGAATACGAAGCCGGATCGGAAGCTGCCGAGTCGGTCATCGCGTCACTCAACGCGCTTCAGCCGAAGCAGATCGCAAGCGGCTCGGGAATCTCCGTCAAGCCGATCAGCGCCTCTGCCTCCGAGCGCATCATCCGCTTCGCGTTCGAGCACGCACGCGCGAACCATCGCCGCGAGGTCGCCTGCGTGACGAAGGCGAACATCATGAAGTTCACGGACGGGCTCTTCCTGTCGGTCTTTCGCGAGGTCAGGCGCGACTATCCCGAGATCGCGGCGCGCGAGGTGCTCGTCGACGCCGTTTGCATGCAGCTCGTCCAGCGCCCCGAGGAGTTCGACGTGCTGGTGCTGCCGAACCTGTACGGGGACATCGTGTCGGACGTCACCGCCGGCCTCGTGGGAGGGCTCGGCGTCGCGCCCGGCGCCAACATCGGCGCCAACGCGGCGGTCTTCGAGGCGACGCATGGCTCGGCGCCCAGATACAAGGGGCTGAACAAGGTGAACCCCACGGCAATGATCCTCTCCGGGAAGCTCATGTTGGAACACCTCGGGGAGCGAAAGGCGGCGCAGCAGCTCGAGCGGGCCGTCGCGACGGTGATCTACGAAGGCAGCCGCGTCACCTACGACCTGAAGCCGAACCGCGACGATCCCACTGCCGTCGGAACCTCCGACTATGCGGACGCAATAATCGAAAAGCTTTCCCAGCACGGCTAAAAACGCGACGAAAGCGAGCCTCAGATGCGAAAGAAGATCACAGTCGTCGGAGCGGGAAACGTCGGAGCGACCTGCGCGCAGGAGCTCGCCCGCCGCGACTACGCCGACGTCGTGCTCGTCGACATCATCCCCAACTTCCCACAGGGGAAGGCGCTCGACATCAACCAGGCGGGCGCGGTGCTGGGATACGAGCCGACGGTCACGGGCGCGAACGGCTACGAGGAGACGGCCGGATCGGACGTGGTGGTGATCACCGCCGGAAAGCCGCGGTCTCCCGGGATGAGCCGCGACGACCTCGTTACCACGAACGAGGCGATCGTCTCTGCGGTGACGAAGGAGGCCGTGCGCCATTCCCCGGACGCGGTCCTGGTCGTCGTCTCGAACCCGCTCGACGCGATGTGTCACGTGGCGAAGGCCGTCTCGCGGTTCAAGAAGAACCGCGTCGTCGGCATGGCCGGCATCCTCGACACGGCCCGCTTCGCCACGTTCATCTCGCAGGAGCTCGGCGTCTCGGTGAAAGACGTCACCGCTGTCGTGCTCGGAGGCCATGGCGATCAAATGGTTCCCGTCGTCTCGGCCACGAACGTCGGCGGAATCCCGCTCGGCGAGCTCATGCCCAAGAGCCGTATCGCCAAGCTCGTGAAGCGCACCCGCTTCGGCGGCGGTGAGCTCGTCGGTCTTCTCGGCACCTCTGCCTGGTACGCGCCCGGCGCCGCGGCCGCGCAGATGGTCGATTCGATCTGCCTCGACGAGAAGCGCGTCCTTCCCTGCACCGTGTACCTCGAGGGCGAGTACGGGATCAGCGGCTTGTACATGGGCGTCCCGGCGAAGCTGGGGGCCTCGGGTGTCGAGGAGATCGTCAAGCTCCACCTCACGCCCGAGGAGAAGAAGATGCTGCGCGCGTCCGCCGCGGCCGTCCGGGACGTAGTCAGCGTCCTGCAGAGGTCGTAGGAGCGAGATACATCTCGCCCTCACACCCATGGACCTTCAGCTTCAGGGCAAGACCGCGATTGTCTGCGGCGCATCGGCCGGGATCGGTCTGGGCATCGCGGAATCCCTTGCCGGCGAAGGTGCGAACGTCGTCATGTTCGCCCGTCGCCGCGAAGTCCTCGATCGCGAAGCCCAGCGTCTCGGCGGGCTCGCGGTGACAGGAGACGTGACGAATGCGGACGACATCGCCCGGCTCGTGCAAACAGCCGTGGACACTTTCGGCCGGATCGACATCGTCGTGAACAACTCCGGCGGGCCGCCGCGCTCGACGGCAGCGGCGCTGACACCGGAGCTCGTCGAGGCGGCGTCGCAGCTTCTCCTCGGCTCGATCGTCCGTTTGACAGGGCTCTGCCTGCCCTATCTCGAGAAGAGCCCCGCCGGCCGCATCGTCAACGTGACCTCGAGCACGGTGCGAGAGCCGATCGACAACCTCGTGCTCTCGAACGCCATCCGTCCGGGCGTCATCGGCTGGGCGAAGTCGCTGGCCCGCGAGCTCGGGCCGAAGGGCATCACCGTGAACTCGATCGCGCCAGGGCGAATCGACACGGACCGGGTTCGGGAGGTCTATCCGGACGGCCCCACCGACGCCGACCTCCAGACGATCCCTCTGCGACGGCTGGGCACCACCCGGGAGATCGGCGACGTCGCCGCGTTCCTCTGCTCGGAACGTGCTGCGTATGTCTCAGGCGCCGTGATCTTCGTCGACGGCGCGCTGACGCGCGGTCTCTAGATGATTGATCGGAGATTCGCGCGCAGCCGGGGACGGTCACGACCAAGCCGGGCGTCCGCACTTACGCCTCGTGCAGGCTTGCAGCCCGTGCGACGCACGAGGGTGGCGATCCGGCGCAGTGTCGTGGCCGTCAGCCGGCTCGCGCGAATTCCGGTCAACCATCCAACACGCACTTGAAGCGCCTCTCGATAGCCGCCGTCCTCCTCGGCACGCTCGGCGTGGTCGCGACGATCGTGCTCTGGTCACTTCCGGCAGGCGACTTCATCCTTACTCCGGATCGCGCGAAGCCCCTCGCTGACCGAGTCGTCGTCGAGGGAAGCCGGGCGGGCGGGCCGGGCGACGTCTACTACGTCGATCTGTATGTCCGCAGAGTCCGCTTCCTCGAACAGTTGCTTCCCTTCACGCGCCCCGAGGGGTCGACGGTACTCCCGGAGGAGCAGTTGCTGCCGCCCGGGACGACCGACAAGGAGCGAGACAGGCAAAACGCCGCGGATATGGAGCGGTCCGAGCGCATTGCGTCCGTGGTTGCCCTGCGCGCGCTCCGCTATGACGTCGTCGCGACGCCGCGCGGGGCGCTCGTGGTCAGCGTCGCATCAGATGCCCCCGCCGCTGCGAAGATCCAGTCCGGCGACGTCATCGTCGCTGTCGATGACGCCCCCGTGCGGACTCCTGCGGAGCTGCGTCGCGAGATAGGGCGGCGAGAGCCCGGCGACGACGTCCGGCTGACGGTCAGGCGCGCAGGAAAGGCCGTCGAGTTGACGGTGCGCACCGTTCCGAGCCCGACCGATCCCGAGCGGCCGATCGTCGGGATCACGGTCGACCAGGAGGCGGACATCGAGCTTCCGTTCGACGTCGACATCGATCTCGGACAAGTCGGAGGCCCGTCGGCGGGTCTGCCCTTCGCCCTCGAGATCGCGCGCAAGCTGGGGCGCGACGTGACGCACGGTTGCAAGGTCGCGGCCACCGGCGAGCTCGCGCTCGACGGTACGGTTCTCCCGATCGGAGGCATCAAGCAGAAGACGATCGGGGCGAGACGAGCGGATGTGGATTTCTTCGTCGTCCCGGCCGGCAGGAACGCCGAAGGAGCGCAAGAGAATGCGGAGGGGCTCACTGTCATACCTGTTGAGAGTTTTCAACAAGCGTTGCTGACGCTGACAACGTCGGCTCTAAAATGCTGATTTTGCAGGCACTTCGTCGCTCCTGACAACAGGCGCAATTTGCGGGCGTTTCGTCCTGAAGGGGGTTGTCTCCCCCGGGCGTCGGCGCAAGAATGCTGGCTGGTCGGCGAGGGGCGACCTCTTACAACATGGCGACGAAGAAGAGAACCGAAGTCACCTGCGACGACTGCTACTTCCGGCGCGAGGGGTTGTGCGCGCTCGCCGGCAACATCCCGTGCCCCACGTTCCGTAGTGCGGCCGCCGGCTCGCTGACCCCGCCCCGCCAGCCACGGCTCGTTCCGCTGCCCGTGCCTCCGGTCGCGGTCAGCCACGCGGCTTAGGATTCGGGCATGCAAGGGACGCCAGAAAAAGACACACCCTGGAAGCTCATCGTGTTCGGTGTGCTCGCGCTCTACGCGATCCTCATCGTTCTCCTCAACCGCGATCAGGTCGAAGTCAGCTTCGTCTTCTTCTCGACCAGGATCTCGCTCCTCGTCCTGATCGTGCTCTGCGTGGGGATCGGCTTCGCCGCCGGGTTCCTTTTCGATCAACTGCGCGACCGGCGCAAGCGCCGCGCGTCAGTGCAGTAACGAAGCCAGGCGCTCGATCCCTTCCGTGATCCGCTCCGGCGTCTCGTAGCTGAACGCCAGCCGCGCCGAGCTCGACCCGTAGCCCGAGCCTCTGGGAAAGAAGTCCTCACCACGCACGAGCGCGACGCCCTGGAGCTCGGCGCCGGCAACGAGCTCGTCCGTGGTCGTCCCTTTCGGCAGCGCAAGCCACACGAAGTAGCCACCTTCCGGCCGACTCCACGACGACTCGGCCGGGAACGTGCGCTCGAGCGCGCCCAGCATCGCGTCGCGTCGCGCGCGCAGCTCGCCACGCACGCGCACGAGATTCGGCTCGAAGAAGCCGCGGTCGATGAACTCCGAGATCGTCGCCTGCGGAAAGAACGGCGGTGAGATGTACGTCGAGACCGCCCGCGCCTCGAAGGCCGCTACCGCGTCGGCGGGGAGCACGAAGTAACCGACGCGCAGACCCGGGGCCGCGGTCTTCGAGAACGACGAGGTATGCGTGACGAGCTCGCCGCCCTCGAGCTCGTGCAGGCTCGGGGGAGTCTCGCCCTCGAAGCGGACGAGCCCGTACGGGTCGTCTTCGAGCACCGCAAGCCGGTGCGTCCGTACGATCTCGACGATCCGCCGCCGGCGCTCGGCAGAAAGCGATCGGCCGCTCGGATTCTGGAACGTCGGGATCGTGTACAGGAACGACGGTTGGTCTGACCGGCTTCGAAGCTCCGCCTCGAGCGCCTCCGGCTCGAGTCCTTCCTCGTCCATCCGAACGGCCACGATCTCAGCGCCTTCGCGAGCGAGGATCTTGAGCGGCCGGTCGTACGAGGGCGCCTCCACGAGGACGCGACCAGGACGGCGCGCGAGTTGCTCCGCCGCGTAGAACGCGAATCCCTGGAGCCCGCCCACCGTGAGCACGACCCTCGCGTGCTCGACACCGTGGCGCGTGGCAATCCATTCCCGCAGTGGCGCGTATCCCCCACCCGGCCCGTAGGCGAACACCTTCGCCCCCTCTCGCTGCGCGACGGCATAGGCGCATTCAGCGAGCTCCGAGGCCGGAATCAGCTCCAGCGCAGGAGCGCCGCGCGCGAGGGAGATCGGCTGCTCAGACACGCCGGCGAGCCTACGCGAAGTACGTGTCGTCGTCAGAGTACGGTGGCACGCAGCAACAGAGCAGCCGAACGCCGTGTTCGCCCGCGACGAGCTCGTGCCAGGCGCCGGGTGGGATGAGGATCGCATCGCCGCGGCTGACAGCGCGTCTGTCGTCCTCGACCTCGAGCGCTCCTGAGCCTTCGATGATGAGGTAGATCTCCTCGCTGCGTGCGTGGTAGTGACGCTGTGTGGCTGCGCCGGGCTCGAGCGAGGCCTCCGCGAGACTCTGGAGCGTTGTGTGGAAGTACTCGCGGATCGTCGAGCCGTCCTTCGTGACGAAAGGTGTCACGTCGCGCTCGCGATTGCAGAGCTCCATTGCGCGACTGTAGCCGTCGACCCGCACAAGTCCGGCGGCCGCAACGTCCCCCAACCGTCCCCCAACCGCCCCCAGGGGATCCCCGAGACCCCTGCGGTCAGCGTAGCTCACTGCCGATCACAGATGGGGCACAGATGTGTGCCGAATTCGTGCCAGCGCGGGCGATCCCGGACCGCGCGGCGCTGTGGACCTACAGGCTTGCGATCGCGGCGATCAGCTGCGCCGTCTCAGTCGGCGTCGTGCCGACACGGATACCACTGGCTTCGAGCGCTTCCTTCTTTGCTTGAGCCGTCCCCGCCGAGCCCGAGATGATCGCGCCAGCGTGTCCCATCGTCTTCCCCGGTGGCGCAGTGAATCCGGCGATATACGCCACGACCTGCTTCGTCATCTCCGACGCGATGAACGCCGCCGCCTGCTCCTCCTCGTCGCCGCCGATCTCGCCGACCATGACGACCTGCTCGGTTTGCGAGTCCGCCTCGAACAGCGCGAGGATCTCGAGAAACGACGAGCCCACGACCGGGTCGCCACCGATGCCGACGATCGTCGAGTTCCCGAGCCCCAGCTGCGTCAGCTCGTGGCCAATCTGGTACGTGAGCGTGCCTGAGCGCGAAACAAGACCGATCGCGCCCGCGCGAAAGATCTCCGCGGGGATGATCCCGACGTTCGCCTTCCCCGGCGACAGTGCACCGGGGCAGTTCGGACCGATGAGGGTGACGCCGCGACCCTGGATGTACGCGTGGAGTCGCAGCATCTCGTGTGCCGGAACGCCTTCGGTGATGCAGATGACGGTCGCGATGCCTGCCGCGACGGCTTCGTACATCGCGTCGGCCGCAAAGGGTGCCGGGACGAAGACCATCGCGGTGTTCGCGTCCGTCTCCGCGACTGCCGTGGCCACTGTGTCGAAGACAGGGATGCCTTCGACGTCCTGGCCGCCCTTTCCGGGCGTCACACCGGCGACGACGTTCGTCCCATGCGAGCGATTCCGGAGTCCATGGAAGCGCCCCTCCGAGCCCGTGAGCCCCTGAACGACGAGCCGGGTATCGGTGTCGACGAGGATCGCCATCGGACTGCTACGCGGCCAGCTCCACGGCCCGCCGCGCACCGTCGAGCATGGTCGCCTCGGCATGGAGATTCGGAAGCGCTGCCTCCTGCAGAATCGCGCGCCCTTCCGCGGCGTTCGTCCCGTCGAGGCGCACGACGATTGGATACGCGATCCGCATCTGCTCGACCGCCTGCAGGATTCCGCGCGCCACTTCGTCGCAGCGCGTGATGCCCCCAAAGATGTTGAAGAAGATCGCGCGCACCTGGGGGTCGCTCGTGATCACCTGGAGCGCGTCGACCACGCCCTGGGCATCTCCCCCACCTCCGAGATCGCAGAAGTTCGCGGGCCGCCCACCAACGAACGTGACGACGTCCACCGAGGACATCGTCAGCCCGGCGCCGTTTCCGAGAACGCCTACCTCGCCGTCGAGCTTCACGTAGGTCACGCCTTTTTCGCGCGCGAGCGCCTCGAGCGGGTCGGCTGCCGATGCGTCACGCATCTCCGCGATGTCGGCGTGGCGGAAGAGAGCATTGTCGTCGACCGTGAACTTCGAGTCGAGCGCGCGAACCTCACCGTCCGGCGTCACGATTAGCGGGTTGATCTCGCAGAGCATGGCCTCGCAGCCGACGAATGCCTCGTACAGCTTCCCAACGATGGACGCAATCTGCTTCTGCTCGCCGGGGTCCGTGACTCCGCCCTGGTAGACGAGCCGCCTCCCGTGCCACGGATGGCAGCCTTCGAGCGGCTCGACATGGAGACGGACCAGGGCATCCGGCTTGGTCGCCGCGACCTCTTCGATGTCGATGCCGCCCTGCGTCGTGAACATGAAGAGCGGCTTCTTCGCGCTCCGATCGAAGGTGAGCGAGAGGTAGTATTCGCGCTCGATTTCCGAGGCACGCTCGATCCACACCTTCGTGACCGTGTGGCCTCGAATGTCCATTCCGAGGATCTCGCCCGCGCGAGCCTCAGCGTCGGCCGCGCTCTCCGCGAGCTTGATGCCGCCGGCCTTGCCCCGGCCCCCTGTCAATACCTGCGCCTTGACGACGACCGGACACCCGAGCTCCTCGGCGGCGGCGCGGGCCTCTGCGGGAGTCGTCGCCAGCCGCCCGTCAGAGGTCGGAATACCGAAGCAGCGGAAGAGCTCTTTCCCCTGGTACTCGTAAAGGTCCAAAGCGCGGGCGAGTGTATCCGGCCCGACCGGCCAGAGTCTGGAGCCTATGCGAGCATGGTCGCGTGAGCAGGACAACGCTCATCGTTCTTCTCGCCGCCGGCGCGACGCTGGCTGGAGTCGCACTCGCCTCGAACGCCTCGAGGCTCGGAGGAACGGACGACCCGCCGGCCGCAAGTGTCGCGGCGGGCCCGCAGAAAGCCGAACTCGGATGGCGCGAGCCGTATGGTCAGCTCGGCGAACGCGTCGTCTTCACGGTGGCCTCGCTCGAGGTCACACGGACAGGGTGGCGCGCACGCATCGGAGTCGAGAACGCCTCCACGGTTGCATGGGAGCTGGCTCCGGGCGCGACGCCGGGCGGGACATTCGGGCTCCAGCTGTTCGAGACGGGCGAGCCCGAGGAGTTGGAGACGCGCAACCGAGACCAGACGCTTCCCGCAGCTCGCGCTGCGACACGCTACGAGCCGGAGCTCCCGCCGATCCTCGACCCCGGAAAGTCCTGGGAAGGAGTGATCTCCGCAAACGGCGCGCTCGTCGCCGGCAGCTGGGTGCGGGTCGTATTCGGCACGCTCGTCGCCGTCGGCAGGCCACCCGACGAGCTGAACGAGACGATCGTGTGGATCACCGACCACGCGCACCCGCTCCTCCCCTGACTACCCGAGAACGTCAGACGATCCGCCCGCTGAAGCTCTCCTGACGCTCGGGCTCGGCTCCGCAACTCAAGGGCACACTCGGTCCTTGGGCCCCGGTGACCGCCACGTCGTACTCGGAACCGTCCCGGCCGTGAAAGCGAATGATTCCACCGTCCATGCCGACGAATTGGAGATCCGCGACCAGATCGAGACGAAATGCATCGCGCAGCACACGTTCGGCCACTTGGGCGGCCTGCGGATAACAGGTTCGCCCGCGGTAGCAAGCGAGCTCGATCACCCCGGTCTGAGCGCCGGCGACGATGCGCTCGGCGTCCTGCGGGTCGACTCGCCCGAAGTGGAGCCCGACGGGAAGCACGAGCACGTTGGCCGCAAAGCGATGCCCACCCTGGTGCGACGACATCCAGAGCTCCACGCTGTCGCCAAGCTCCGCAGTAAGAGCGCCGTACACCGCGACTCCACGGCGCGCGCAACACGCGTCCCGAGATCCGTGACCGCAGACGAGGACGAGCTGGCGGTCGGTGCGGTCTCCGTCACGCTCGAACTCGACGTCGCCGAGATCGCCCGGGCGCTCGAGTGCGATCCGTCTCACTTCGGTTGTCGTCTCCGCGGCGCGGACGACGAAGGCGACTGGAGAGCCGACCGGTCTCCCCGGACGACGGATGAAGAGCACACGCGAGCCGGGTGTGCGTTCGAGCCACCGCGTCACTGCGTCGTGCGCGGGGGCGGGGAGCACGCCGTCGGCCGACACGTCCCGCGGCCAACTCCCGCCCATCTCGACGAGAAGCCAATGCTCGGCGGTCGTTGCGGTGCCCGCGAGCGATTCGCCGGAGGACAGGGACAGGTCCGAGCAGTACGCGCTCGTCACGAGCTCGCCACGACGCAGATGAGTTGGCCGTTTGTTACCTGCTGGCCCGTAGCAACGCTCAACTCCGTGACGACACCGTCACGGTGAGAGACGATCTCGTTTTCCATCTTCATCGCCTCGACGACGCAGATCAGCCCGCCGGCGTGAATCTCGTCGCCGTCGACGACATTCACGGCGAGCACGGTTCCCTGCATCGGACTGACCACGGCACCTGTCTCGGCGCTCGCGAGGCCCTTGCTCCGCTCGTGGTGGCGGCGACCCAGCTCTGCCCACGCCGGTTCCGCAACGTGCAGGCGCACCTCGTACCGCCGACCGTCCAGCTCGACGGCGACGAGCTGCTGGCGGGTGCGGGTCGCGCCGTCCGACGAGCCTCCTACTCTTGTTTTCGGATAAGACAACTGTTCGAGTTCTTGCGCGCGATCGGCCAGCTCCTCGGACTCCACCACGCTCTCGCACGTCTCTCCCTCGATGAAGCACGTGGTCGTGAGAAGGGCGCGGTGGAAACCGAGGAGCGTTTTCGGCCCTTCGATCACGAACTCGTCCAGCGCGCGCAACATCCGGTGTCGCGCTCGCTCTCGATCGACGTCGTGGACGACGAGCTTGGCGATGAGCGGGTCGTAGAGATCGGAGACGTCGTCGCCAGCAGCAACACCCGAATCGACGCGCACACCGATTCCTGCCGGCTCCCGGTAGGCCGTGATCCTCCCGGGCGAAGGCAGAAAACCGCGTGCCGAATCCTCCGCGTTGATCCTGCACTCGATCGCGTGCCCCCGAAGGACGACATCCTCCTGAGCAAACGAGATCGGTTGCCCGGCCGCGATCAAGATCTGTTCACGGACGATGTCGATCCCCGTGACCGCCTCGGTCACCGTGTGCTCGACCTGCACGCGGGTGTTCATCTCGAGGAAGTAGTACGAGCCGTCCGAGTCCAGAAGGCCCTCGACCGTGCCCGCAGAGCAGTAGTCGACCGCGCGCGCCGCGTTGACGGCGATTGCTCCGATCCTGGTCCGAAGCTCGGCACTGACGGCCGGAGATGGCGTTTCTTCGACCAGCTTCTGATGCCGCCGCTGGATGGTGCAGTCGCGCTCGCCCAGGTGGACGACGGTGCCGTGGTGGTCGGCGAGAACCTGCACCTCGACATGGCGCGGATCGTCGAGGTAGCGCTCGACGTACACGGCCGGATCGCCGAAGTACGCCTCTCCCTCGCGTCGGGCGGTCTCGTACGCACGCTCGACGTCAGCTTCGGATCTCGCGATTCGCAGCCCCTTTCCGCCACCGCCCGCGGAGGCCTTTATCGCAACCGGGAAGCCGATCGCGAGCGCGGCAGCCAGTGCGTCGGCGACGGTCGCCGCGGGCTCCGTCGTCCCAGGGACGATCGGAACACCGGCCAACCGCATGCGCTCGCGCGCAGCGATCTTCGACCCCATGGCCGCGATCGCGTCCGGCGGCGGGCCGATCCAGACGAGGCCGGCGGCCCCGACCTCGCGCGCGAACGCGGCGCTCTCGGCTAGGAATCCGTAGCCGGGGTGAACGGCTTCGGCTCCCGAGCGGAGAGCAACCTCGACGATGCGGTCGCCTCGGAGATACGACTCGACCGCCGGGCCGGGGCCGATCGAGTACGCCTCGTCCGCGCGCCGAACGTGGAGCCCCGCGAGATCCGGCTCCGAGTAGACGGCGACCGTCGCGATGCCCAGCTCGCGCAGCGTACGGAAGATGCGCACGGCGATCTCGCCGCGGTTGGCAACGAGGATTTTTCTGAACGGGGCCACCAGGCGCGTATTCTCCCCGACGGTGAGCCTTCCAGATCAGCTCACGGTCGCCCGAGTCGCGGCGGTGCCGGTGGTCGTGCTCCTGTTCGCCTGGGACTTCCCGAATCACGCGTACTGGGCGACTGCCGTATTCGTCGTCGCCATGACGACCGACCAGATCGACGGGTGGCTCGCTCGCCGCCGCGGAATCAGCTCTCCGCTCGGAAAGCTCCTCGACCCGGTCGCAGACAAGGTCCTCGTGCTGGCCGCGCTCGTGATGCTGATCGGAGAGGGTGTCGCGCCGGCCTGGATGGTCGCCCTGATCGTCGTTCGCGAGATGCTCGTGTCCGGGCTACGGCTGGCAGCTGTCGAGCGAGGAGTCGTGCTCGGCGCACGCGATCTCGGGCGTGTCAAGACCTGGGCGCAGGCGATCGCCGCGGGAGTCGCGGGTCTCGCCGCTGCTGGAGCGTGGAGCGACGACGTGGCCTGGTGGACGCTACTCGTCGCGCTGGTCGCGACGTGGATCTCGGGGCTCGACTACGCGCGAGTCGCGCCGCGCGTGCTTCGCGGCGAAAACGCGTAGCCCGCCCGGACGGGTGGCCCTTCGACCGCCTCGCGCGCGGCCGCCCTGCGCCACGCGCTCGAGTGCGCGGCAGGCAGCGGCTCGAGTTGGAGCCCCGCTCGCCCGAGAGCGTCTCTTAGGACCCGCTGCTCTCGCGGACCGAGCGCAGGAACAACCTCGACCTCCACGGCCGCGAGAGTATCCGAGCCAGGAGCTGGGGCGTCCACCACACGACGAGCCCGATGCCAAGGGCGAGCGCGAGGTTCCATTCGAAACCTACGGCCCCGACCATGACCGCGAGACCCCATTCGCGCAGCCGGCGCAGGTCGCGGAGGAGACCGATATGGAGAAGCCCGGCGGTCGCGAGCAGTCCCGCCAGGATCGGAAGCGGAAAAGCGGTCAGGAGCACAGCGAGCGCTGATCCGAGCCCGAGGGCTACAACGACGAGCGCGCTCCCCATCGCGAGCGGAGCAAGCGCGGTCCGAGCGCCGAACGCGTAGTGCGCAGTGAGCCCTCCTGCGCCGTGACAGACCGGCATTCCCGCGATTGAGCCGGAGAAGAGGTTCGCAGTCCCCAGCGTTAGCGCGAGGCGTCCAGGCCTGATCCGCAGCGCACGCTCGCCGAAGTACGTACGCGCCGCATCAGCCGGCGCAAGGCACGAGTTGGCGAACGTGAGCGGAAGCTGCGGGATCACGAGCGCTGTGAACGCGGCAGCGAAGGTTGCCGCGGAGAGGGACGGAAGCTCAAATGCCGACGGTCCGAAGGACGGAACTCCGCCGCTGTCGACGAACACGACCAGGACGCCGACTGCGACGAGCGCGAGCGCAACCGGCCGTCGGCGAAATAGAAACGCCACGACCACGACTGCCGCCCCGAGGGGCACAGCCCACTCGGGCGCGAGCGCATGCGTACTGAAGGACGAGGGAGGACTCTCGACGAGGCCCCAAGCGACCTTGAGGAACAGCAGCCCGACCGTGAGCTGAACACCGCGAATGAGCGCGCGGGGGAAGGCGCGTCCGAGGTGGTCGATCAGTCCGGTCCCGCCGAGAACGACGAAGACGGCTCCGATCATGAGCGCCGCAGCCGCGATCTCGTCAGCGCCCAAGCCCTGCGCGATCGCGATGGCTCCGACCGCCTTCAGCGGTTGGACAGCGACAGGCAGCCGATACACAAGCGCGACGACGACGTACAGGAGACCCGCCGGTAGGAGCACCGCAGTGGCTGAAAGCCCGTTCTTGACGATCAACGCGACAGCGATCGGGACGAGCACGCCGAGATCCGCGACGGCCCCGGACAGCTCGCGTTGGAGGCTCACGTCGCGCCCGAGCAGCGCCTTCACTTCTCGACCATCACCGACGTGGCCTTGACGACACCCGCGGCGCTCATCCCCGGCTTCAGCGCAAGCTGCTCGGCGGACTCGCGCGTGATGATCGCGACCACGCGTGCAGGCTCGGTCACATCGATCTCGATCTGAGCGATAAGCCCGTCGACGGTCACGGACCGGACGACCCCACGAAAGCGGTTGCGGGCCGAAGAGTGCCCGGAGCCTTCGCCGCCACGCAGCCGCTCGATCTCCGATGCCGGGACGACTCTGCGGTTCGCCGCATCGCGCTCGGCGCGGATCTTCCCTGCGCGATCCCAGCGCCTAAGCGTGTCGAGCGAGATCCCGAGTGCCCGGGCGGCCTCAGCCGCTGCTAGAGTCTGCTTAGGCATTGCCTAAGAGATATCGAACCGGCCAGCAACCGTCAAGCTGAACCTACAGTTCCTGTGTGGACGACCGCCTCCGGTCGCACTGGGACTTCGACGACCTCGACGCGACCGAACAGCGCCCTCGGGAGCAACTCGCCGCCGAGACGGGATCGGGCGGGGGCGGAGGTCCTCACGCAGCTCGCAC
>DASTEM010000077.1:0-2486 GCA_035709545.1 Gaiellaceae bacterium
CGACGCCGACCATGTTGGCAAAGCGTGGCGGCCGCGAATCCTCGAGTGGCCCCTCGCCGAAGACGGGCTGGACGAGCTCGAAGTAGGCGAGGCAGGGGAGGCAGTAGCGCCGCCCGAAGGTAAGCCCGACGGCGAGCTGAACCGCAAGGAGCGCGAGCAGCCACCACCAGCCTGCCAAGACCGCGGCCGCGGACAGCATCCCGACCACGATCTGATTGAACCGCGGGGCGCGCGAATCGATGACGTCGAGGTCGCGATAAGGTTCTGCGAGCCGGTCAGCGCGTCGCTTCACTTCGGGAAGTATTACACCTACGCGACCGGTGCCTGGCTTAAGCCGGGCACCTGCCTCATGCCCTTGTGCATCGTTCGCCCATATATCTCCGGACGGGCGAGATATATCTCGCCCCTACGCACGCGCCCAGGCCGCGAGGGCGTCCACGACGGCCCGGAGCCTGAGTCCGTCACCCGTCAGGACATACTCGACCAGTGGCGGTCGCGCGTCTCGGACCTCCCGCCGCAGGACACCGGCGTTCTCGAGCTCGACGAGGCGCTGCGCGAGTGTGCCCGGCGGAATCGTCCCGAGCGCCTGGCGAAACTCGCCGAAGCGCGTGCAACCGTGATACGAGGCGTACAGAATCGACACGGCGTATCGCCGCTCGAGGAGGTCCGCTGCGCGGCGAACGTCCTCCGGGACGGGAGTTCCGTGCTTACACCGAGACACTCGACTGCACCGACTTCTCCTCGAGCGCCAGCCCGAGCACCTCGGCGATCGACATGACGGGATGGAACGTGACGTCGTCCTGCACACGCTCGGGGATGTCCACCAGGTCGGCGCGGTTCCGCTCGGGAATGATGATGTCGGTGATCCCGGCCGCGTACGCCGCGAGCACCTTCTGCTTGAGGCCGCCGATCGGCAGGACTCGGCCCTGAAGCGTGATCTCACCGGTCATACCGACCGTGTGCTTGACGGGTCGACCCGTGAGCAGCGACGCGATCGCGGTCGCCATGGTGATGCCGGCGCTCGGACCGTCCTTCGGAATCGCCCCAGCGGGGACATGGACGTGGAACGCGCGGTTCTCGAACGCATCCTCGTCGATCCCGAGCTGGTTCGCGAGTGCACGCACCGCTGAGATCGCGATCTGCGCCGACTCCTTCATGACGTCTCCGAGCTGGCCCGTGAGCACGAGCTTGTCACCGTCCTTGTGCGACGTCGCCTCGATGAAGAGGACGTCGCCGCCCGTGGCGGTCGCTGCGAGACCGGTCGCCACTCCGGGTACGGCCGTGCGCTCCGCGGTCTCGCGAAACACCTTCTGGCGGCCGAGCCCCTCACGCACGGCGACCTCGTCGACCTCGACGGGCGCCTCGACCTCCTCCGACGCGATCTTGGTCGCTGTTTTTCGCAGCACGGTCCCGAGCTCGCGCTCGAGCTGGCGGACTCCCGCCTCGCGCGTGTACTCGGTCACGACTAGCTCGATCGCCGCGTCCGAGATCGAGACCTCGTCCTCCTGGAGACCGTTCCGCTCGCGCTGGCGTGGCCACAGGTAGTCGCGTGCAATGGCGACCTTCTCGTCCGTCGTGTAGCCGTCGAACCGGATCACCTCCATCCGGTCGAGGAGCGGTCCGGGAATCGTCTCGGACATGTTCCCCGTGGCGATGAAGACGATCTCTGAGAGGTCGAGCTCGACGTCAAGGTAGTGGTCGCGGAAGGAGTGGTTCTGAGCCGGGTCGAGCACCTCGAGCAGCGCTGACGAGGGATCTCCGCGCCAGTCGGCGCCGACCTTGTCGACCTCGTCGAGCATGATCACCGGGTTCATCGTCCCCGCGTCGCGGAGCGCGCGGACGAGCCGCCCGGGAAGCGCGCCGATGTAGGTACGGCGATGGCCGCGGATCTCCGCCTCGTCGCGGATGCCGCCCAGCGACATGCGGACGAACTCGCGCCCGGTCGCGCGCGCGATCGACTCGCCTATCGAGGTCTTGCCGGTTCCCGGCGGGCCGATGAGCGTCAGGATCGCGCCTGAGCGCTTGTCCTCCTCGATACCGCGCTCCTTGCGGAGCTTCGCGACAGCGATGTACTCGACGATGCGGTCTTTCACGTCGTCGAGGCCCGCGTGATCTGCGTCCAGCACCTCGCGCGTGTACACGGGGTCGAGCCGCTCCTCCGAACGCTTGCTCCACGGCACCGCCAGGAGCCAATCGAGGTAGTTCCGAATCACAGTCGCCTCAGGTGTCTGCTCCCCCATGCGCTCGAACCGGGACAGCTCGCGGTCGGCCTGCTCGCGAACGTTCTCCGGCATCCCGGCCTCGGCGATCTTCGCGCGGTACTCCTCCACGACCGACGCCTCGTCCTCGCCCAGCTCCTTGCGGATGGAGTCGAGCTGCTTGCGCAGGATGTACTCGCGCTGCTGCTTGTCGACTCCGGACTCGACGTCCTCCTGAATCCGGCGGCGTACCTGCATCAGCGCGAGGCGCTCGCGCTGGAGCTCGAG
>DASTEM010000078.1:0-2500 GCA_035709545.1 Gaiellaceae bacterium
GAATAGGACGATCGGCAGGACGAGCCAGCGGCGGCGCACTGGCAGGACGAGCGCGACGATGGCTCCGAGCAGCGCGAAGATCGTCCACCAGTAGAGCGCGAAGACAACCTCGTCCATGCCCGAAGTATCCGCTTCCCCCGCTACTCGTACACGAAGGAATGCGGGATCTCGCATGGACGCAGGGGCGGGAGTGGGCGCACCTGGGATCGAACCAGGGACCTCTCGCGTGTGAAGCGAGCGCTCTCCCGCTGAGCTATGCGCCCGGAGCGCGTAAGGGTATCGCAGGCCTTGGTACGTTCCGCGCGTGGCTCCGGCAACGCTGACACCGCCACGCACACGACGCAGGCAGAGCACCGGCAGCGGGCTCGGCAGACCGTGGCGCGTAATCGTCCGGAACGACGACCACAACACGTTTCAAGGGGTCGCGTTCGCGCTTTCGAGCGTTCTGCCCGGGGTCAGCTACGAGCAGGGTTTGGAGCTCGCGGACAAGATTCACACCACGGGCCAGGCCATCGTCTGGGCCGGCGACAAGGAGCAGGCCGAGCTCTATTGGGCCGAGCTCGAAGGGTTCGGGCTGACCATGGCGCCGCTCGAGCAGTAGCGGTGTCCCCGCCCAGGGCACCGTGGTAGCGTCCGGCGCGTGCTGCTGGCGCTGACCGGGTACGAGACTGCACTGCTCGTCGTCGCCGCAGTCTTCATAGCGTTCGCGCTCATCGTCGCGCTCGTCATCCCGCGCTCCAGGCCGGAGTTTCCCGCGCCCCGCTTGGCGATCTTCCTCGTGATTGCCGGCGTCCTCTTCGTGTCTCAGATAACGGCCGTGCTCG
Source organism: Gaiellaceae bacterium (assembly GCA_035709545.1). Classification (GTDB taxonomy): domain Bacteria; phylum Actinomycetota; class Thermoleophilia; order Gaiellales; family Gaiellaceae; genus GMQP-bins7. Next base: position 825 of record DASTEM010000078.1, read on the forward strand.
TGCTCGCAGAGATTGGCGAGGCCGAAGAGACAACTCGCGAAGCGGGGCCGACCGAGACGACGACGGAGCCGACAGCCGGCGCCGGCGACGCTGCGGCCGGGAAGGAAGTCTTCGTCTCCATCGCGGCGCCGTCGTGCGGTGGCTGTCACACGCTTTCCGACGCGGGCACGTCGGGCGCGGTCGGGCCGAACCTCGACGCGGCAAAGCCGCCCTTCGACAAGGTCGTAGAGCGCGTGACGAACGGCATGGGCGTCATGCCGCCGTTCAAGGACTCGCTCAGCGAGCAGCAGATCCAGGATGTCGCGGCGTACGTCTCCTCCTCCGCGACCGGCTAGCGCACCACAGACCGCCGCTAGGCTGTAGCTCCCCGGAGAGGTGTCCGAGCGGCCGAAGGAGCGCGACTGGAAATCGCGTACGTGCTGAAAGGTGCGTCGCGGGTTCAAATCCCGCCCTCTCCGTTTCACTCATCTCGAGAAGGAGAGTGCCGCCTTGAGTAGAGGTCGTGTGGTCGTCCTTGGCGCCGGCTCGAGCGGGGAGCACTTCGTCGGAGCACTCCGCGGGCTCGATCCGGATGTCGAGATCGTCGTCGTGGAGCGCGAGCTCGCGGGCGGGGAATGCTCGTACTACGCGTGCCTTCCGACGAAGACGCTCTTGCGCCCCACGGAAGTGCTGGCCGCCGCTCGGATTGCACCGGGCGCTGCGGACGCGGTCACGGGCGAGCTCGACGCGGAGCGCGTTTTTTGGTGGCGCGATCAGGTGACCGACGGCCGCGACGACTCGTGGCACGCGGGCTGGCTCGGGGATCAACGTGCAGAGCTTGTCCGCGGCGATGCCCGCGTCGTGCGACCAGGTGTCGTCGGCGTGGGAGATCGTGAGATCGAGTACGAGAACCTCGTCGTCGCGACCGGGTCTTCGTCCGCCGTGCCGGCGGTCGAGGGGCTCGACGGGCTCGACTTCTGGACGAACCGCGAGGCGGTCTGGGCGGAGGCCATCCCCGAGAGTCTCGTCGTCCTCGGCGTGGGCGCCGTCGGCGCCGAACTCGGCCAGTTCTTCCGCCGTATGGGTTCCGAGGTGACGCTCGTCGAGTACCACGACCGCATCCTCGCCCGACTCGATCCCGCTGCCGGCACGCTGCTACGCGAGCGGTTCGAGCAGGAGGGCATTCGCGTCCTCGTGAACTCGAACACGGTGAAGGCGGAGAAGGCCGGCTCCGGGTTCAGGCTCCATCTCGAGTCCGGTGAGACGCTCGAAGCCGAGCGGCTTCTCGTTGCGACTGGTCGTCGTGCGAATGTGTCCGGACTCGGCCTCGAGCAGCTCGACGTCGAGATCACCGCGCGCGGGCTTACCGTGGACGATCGGCTTCGGGCCGGCCCCGGTGTGTGGGCTCTCGGCGACGTCGCGGGTGTCGGGCTGCTGACGCACCTCGGGAAGTACCAGGCGCGCGTGGCGGCGGCGAACATCGCCGGCTTCGACGTCACTGCGGACTACCGCGCGATTCCCGCGGCGGTGTTCACCGATCCGCAGGTCGCAACAGTCGGGGTCATGGAGGGCGACGGCATCGTGACCGCGCGCTACGAGATCGCCGGTGGCCGGCTCTCGACCTACGAGCGACCGAGGCGGCCGGGCTTCGTGAAGCTCGCGGCGGACCCGGTCCGTCGCGTGCTCGTGGGCGCCGT
>DASTEM010000079.1:0-2963 GCA_035709545.1 Gaiellaceae bacterium
TGGATCACGTCGTCGACGTAGCCGCGCTCGGCCGCTGTGTACGGGTTCGCGAAGCGCTCCTTGTAGTCGGCGATGAGCTCCTCTCGCCGAGCGTCCGGGTCGGCCGCGTCGGCCAGCTCTTGCCGGAACACGATGTTCACCGCGCCCTCCGGCCCCATGACCGCGACCTCGGCGATCGGCCAGGCGACGTTGAAGTCTGCGCGAATGTGCTTTGACGACATGACGTCGTACGCCCCGCCGTACGCCTTGCGCGTGATCACCGTCAGCTTCGGCACAGTCGCCTCCGCATACGCGTAGAGCAACTTCGCGCCGTGACGGATGATGCCGCCCCACTCCTGAGCGGTCCCGGGCAGGAACCCGGGCACGTCGACGAAGGTCACGAGCGGAATGTTGAAGGCGTCGCACGTGCGGACGAATCGCGCGGCCTTCACGGAGGCATCGATGTCGAGCACACCGGCGAGGGCGCTCGGCTGGTTTCCCACGACACCGACCGAGTGCCCACCCAGCCGGGCGAAGCCGCAAACGATGTTCTCGGCCCAATGCGCGTGCACCTCGAGGAACTCCCCGTCGTCGACGACGCGCTCGACGACGCCCTTCATGTCGTATGGCTTGCTCGGACTGTCGGGAACGATCGTGTCGAGCGACACGTCTTCCCGGTCGACCGAATCTGCCGGCGGTGCGTAGGGCGGCGGGTCGAGGTTGTTCTGGGGAAGGAAAGAGAGCAGGTACCGCGCCTCCTCGAGGCACGCCTCCTCGTCGGGCGCGGTGAAATGCGCGACCCCTGACTTCGTCGCATGCGTCGCGGCGCCGCCGAGCTCCTCGAACGAGACGTCCTCGCCAGTCACGGTCTTCACGACGTCGGGGCCGGTGATGAACATGTACGAGGTCTCCTCGACCATGAGGACAAAGTCGGTGATCGCAGGTGAGTACACGGCGCCACCTGCGCAGGGGCCCATCACCAGCGAGATCTGAGGGACGACACCCGATGTCTGCACGTTGCGCCAGAAGATCTCCGCGTAGCCGGCCAGCGAGACCACGCCCTCCTGGATCCGCGCACCACCCGAGTCGTTGATTCCGATCACAGGGCACCCGTACTTGACAGCCATGTCCATCACCTTGCAGACCTTCTCCGCGAAGACTTCGGAGAGCGATCCGCCGAACACCGTGAAGTCCTGCGAGAAGACGAAGACCTTCCGGCCCAGGATCGTCCCGTAGCCGGTGACGACGGCATCGCCCCAGGGCCTGTTTTCGCGCATCCCGAACTCGACCTCACGGTGACGGACGAAGCGATCGAGCTCGACGAACGAGCCTGGATCGAGCAGCTTCTCGAGCCGCTCGCGCGCGAGGAGCTTCCCTTTCTCCCGTTGGCGGTCGACGTGACGATCACTGGCCGCATGCAGCGACTCCTCGGACAGCTCCTCGAGCCAGCGAAGCTTGGCCTCGGTCGTGTCGTGGATCTCGCTCACAGCCGGATGAGCCTAACGAGACACGCGCCGAAAGGGCGCCGCTGATTCTGACCATGGACATATGACCATGATCGCGATAACCTGAGAGCCGTGCGCACGATCCCTGCCGGCCGGTTCAAGGCTCAGTGCCTCAAGCTGCTCGACGAAGTCGCGGAGTCGGGCGAGACCATCGTCGTCACGAAACGGGGAAAGCCGGTCGCCAAGCTCGAGCCGGTCGAACAGCCACCGTCTCTCAGGGGTAGCGTGATCTACCTCGTCTCTGACGAGGAGCTGATCGCCCCCATCGACGAAGTGTGGAACGCCGAAGTCGAGTGATCGTCCTCGACACGCACGTATGGCTCTGGTGGCAGACCGCTGAAGAGAAACTCTCGGGCCTCGCGCTTTCGGAGATCGAAGCTGCCGATCGCATCGGCGTCTGCACGATCAGCTGTTACGAGGTCGCTCGAGCGGCGGCGCGCGGCCGGATCGCTCTCGACCGCAACGTGAGCGCATGGATCAGCCGGGCGCTCACCGCAGACCGCGTCGAGGCCCTCGACCTCACGGATCGGGTTGCCGCAGACGCTGGCGTGCTGGGACCGGAGTTCCCCGGCGACCCCGTCGATCGCATCATCTATGCGACCACGGTCGTGCATGGCACGCGGCTCGTCACCAGAGATCGCAAGCTTCGACGCCTCGACCCCGTGCGGACTGTCTGGTAATCGGTGACGACCCCGGTCGATCGCTCGACGACCTGGCCGTACGAGAACGGCGAGCCGGGCGAGTTCACCTACTCCCGCTACTCGAGCCCGACGATGGCCGAGGCCGAGAGTCGGCTCGGGGCGCTGGACGGCGGCAAGGCGCTGCTCTTCGCTTCCGGCATGGCGGCGGAGACCGCGCTCGCCATGACGTTCCTCTCCCCCGGCCAGACCGTTGCACTCGCCGAGGGGTCGTACTACGGAACGGGCGTCATGCTGGACGAGCTCGCGCGCTGGGGCGTCCGCAAGGTCGAGTTCGATCAGACGGGCGCGCCCCCGGACGCTGACCTCATCTGGCTCGAGGCTCCGTCGAACCCATTTCTCACGATGCCGAACTTCGAGGCGTCGGCGGCGCATCCAGCCCGCGTGGTCTGCGACGCAACCGCTGCCACACCGCTGAACGTGAGGCCGCTCGAGCTGGGATGCGACTTCGTCATTCACTCGGCGACCAAGTTCCTGAGCGGCCACGACGACGCTCTCGCCGGCGTGGTCGTCTGCAAGCGGGCCGACGACGCGGCGCGACTACTCGAGTTCCGGTCGAGAACCGGGCCGGTCGCGAGCGCGGATACGGCGTGGATCCTGATGCGCGGCCTGAGCACGCTCGAAGTCCGCGTAGCCCGTCAGACCGCGAGCGCCAAGGGGATCGCAGAACGGTTGCGAGCGCATACCGCGGTGCTAACCGTCCGGTACCCGGGGTTCGGAGCCCTCCTCTCCTTCGACGTCGCCGACGCCGAGGCGGCGCGACGCGTGGAGACAGCGACGC